>CAYSZE010000391.1:0-5458 GCA_964435255.1 uncultured Oligoflexia bacterium | reverse complement strand
CATAGGATCAAACTTATGGATTACAGGACTTAGTGGAGGTCAGTCATCTCTATTAACTGATGATGATAAATTATATTTCCGATTGTTTAATACTCCTGAAATTATAACAACAAATGTACCAGGTAAGCCAAATCTTTTTTCTGCAAAAGATTTTGACAAGTATGACTTTCTTTACCCTGAAAATAAAGGATATCGCTACGTAGCATCATTTAATGGAACATCAGCAGCCGCGCCTACAGTAAGTGGTGTTTTAGCTCTTATTTTAGAAGCTAATCCAAATTTAAATTTATGGGAAATGAAATATATTTTGGCCAAAACAGCAAATAGAACTATTCTAAAAGCTAACCCTAAACCCTATTGCCAAAAAATATTAGAAAAAATGAAAATATTTGATGCATCTAATAACTTGTGGGAACCTTGGAACAAAGGATGGGTAAAAAATAATGCAGGAAATTATTATCATCATGCCTATGGTTTTGGTTTAGTTGATGCTAAAAAAGCAATTGAAATGGCAAAAAATTTTAAATACCCATACAATGGTAAAACTATACAAACAGCTGAAACAAAAAACACATCTCTAGCAATTGAAATAAATGAAGGAGAAATGGATGAGTCTACTGAAATTGAAATAAAAAAAGATTTGATTATTCAGAGTGTAAACATTACTCCTGTTTTAAAAACATTAAAAGCCGATGGCTTAAGTATTGAATTGATTTCACCACAAGGAACAGTCAGTACTATTTTGTACCCAGGGAATTCTATAATAATGCATAATAATATTAGCTCAGATATATCTAAGCCATACCCTTTATCTAACATAGCAGATATTGAAAACAGCGTTGGTTTTTTGTCAAATGCATTTTATGAAGAAAGTTCTAAAGGAAAATGGAAGATAAGAATTAAAAATGGAAATTTAGTATACGGAACGGGTTTGCATTTAAATAAATATAAAGCAACTTTAACAGGAATCAAAATTAAAATTCT
Organism: uncultured Oligoflexia bacterium; assembly: GCA_964435255.1. Classification (GTDB taxonomy): domain Bacteria; phylum Bdellovibrionota_B; class Oligoflexia; order Silvanigrellales; family Silvanigrellaceae; genus Silvanigrella. Next base: position 4,474 of record CAYSZE010000391.1, on the reverse strand, counting down.
GGGTTATGAATAGTATTTATTTATATTTACTTTTTAATATATTTTCTATCAATTTAAATTGTTGTTTAAAGATTTGTGTATTTTCTAAAATTCTAGATTGAATAAGAGAACCTTGTAAAATACTTAATGCTGTTTGAGCAGTCACTTTAGACTCTTCCTCACTCTGCCCAAAATCATGCGCTAATTTATAAAAAATGTGCGTGAGATTACTCAAAATATTTTTAGATTCCATATAAAAATCTTCGTGTGCGCAATTATCGATAGTCATAACATCTAATAAACATGCATTATTTCCACTTTGATAAAATTCATTTAGTAAAGCAAATAAAGCCGCTAAGCGCTCTTCTGGGGGGGTGTGCTGTTGTACAACTCCAAGCAAATCTTTTTCGATCCAATTATTAGCAGCCTTCATAACTTCAAGAGCCATCTCTTTTTTTCCACCTGGGAAATAGTGATATAAACTAGCCTTACCAAGACCAGTAGCTTGTGAGATTTGTCTAAGACTTAAACCTTCGTAGCCAAATTTCCGAAATTCATTTATAAGTATTTGAATTATATCATTTTTTGTCATCTTTTCCTCAATTTTACGTAGTTTTCTCATACAGGTGTAGAAACATTCAGTGGATAACGCTTGTACCAAATGTTCGGTTTACATAAATATAGAGTAAATATTGAGCCCTGTAAAGGAAAATTTTATTAATGTAAATACACATATAATATTGCACTTGTCCTATCATGCTGATGTATTTATTGTTTAAGTACAAAAATGAATCAATAATATTTTATTTCTTTCTCTATACACAATTATCTTAAAATATTTAAATTCATTAAATTAATCTTAATAACTTAAGTGAATGAACTATAGAACATTATTTTATTATAATATTAAATATATTATATATTTTGGATATATTTTAAATTATTTAAATTAAACTGTATTAATATAAAAATTATTTTAATAGTTTAGTCTTAAACCATTAAATACTATTTTACATTAATAATTATAGCTATAAATAGCATTAAAACAAATTATATTAATATACACTATAATATCAATATTATAAAATTACAATTTGTTTGGTGAATAAGTTATTTAAAAGAACACATGATAGACTACCATAATTATTAATTATATATTTACATTATAGAATAATTCATACTTAACACAAATAATATATTTATTCTTACATATAATTATAAGTTGTATATTATTTTTATATAAATAAACAAAACAAAGATATAAAATTTGATTTTTTTAATTCCATAAAATATTTATTTTTTATCATTCAAGAAGAATGGGAATCTAAAACATCGAGGTTTTTTATGAAAAAAAATAAATTATATAAATTTAATAAGAATTTTTTATTAAAAAGCAGTTTTGTCCTACTAAGTAGTTATAACGTAATGGCTTTTGCACATACTAACAATATACCATCAAACTTAAAATTTGATCAGTCCATAGAAAATTGTCTGAAAAATATTAATGATATTAAATCAACCGAAATATTATTAGATAAAATTGGTAATCTAGATCACACTTGCTTTAATAAATTAGCACTATTTAAGTCAGAAACAGTTAAAAATTTAGTTGATCAAAGCAGTATGATTCAAATTGCTGAGAAAGCTAAAGACTTAATATTTAAACGATATAAAGCAATCAAAAGCCAGCTTTCTAATCAACAATTTGGACTTGATGTTCTAACAGCTGAAGAAAGAAAAACATTACTTAAGCTTGCAAGCATATTAAATAATGCATACTATATCCAGTCTTTAGATAAAAGTTATATTCCTAATTTAGTAAATGAAACTAAATTAAAAAGTATTATTGCTGAATTGACTTATCAATTTGCAATTTTAACTCATTATCAAAAAATTCCTGAAGAGTTTAATAATAAAGAACCAAACGAGTTTAAGTCATTAGCAAAAGAAGTATACGCACTAATAGGATCTGCAAAATCATATGAGGAGTCATTAAATTTAATAGAATACGTCACACAAAATTCAAAATATATTTCAGAAAATAAAACCTTATTAATTTATGCAATTTTACCAATTCAAATAGCACTTTCTGCTTCACATGATGCGGGTGGTATATATTTCAAGAATGAAGATAATAGGAAAAAATTCTCAAAAATAATTACAAATATTCAAAATATTTTACTTAATGAACAAGGTATTATAAGTGACTCATTTTATGAAAACTATATTTTAGAATTAGGTCATTTTTTAAGATATAAAGAGTTTCAACCACAAATTATTTCAACTTTAAAACAAGTTATTAATAAAACAGTTGGTGGCAAATTAGATGATTCAGAAGCTAAACCGACAACATTTTGGTTAGAAGCAATATCTGCTTTAGAAGCCTATGGATTAATTCACTACGAAAATTGTCAATCCTTTTTAGATAAAAATGGCCTTAATGCATGTAAAGCTAAAACAAAGTTAGGAAAATCAATTTTTAAAAATAGATTTATCTATGATGAAGGAACTATTGTTTTTCATACTGCTCTGAATAAACAGGAAACAGATAAAATATATTTTGCTATGAAACAAGCTGAAAGTAAATTTAAGCATGAGTTACAGCTATTTGAACCTGTAAAAAATGACAAAAATAAAAGACTTTATGTTTATATATATCCAAATAAAAAAGATTATCTAGATTTTAAACCTTATGCTGGTGATTTAGATAAAAAAGAAAATGGTGGTATTTATATAGATTCACGGAGTGCTTTTTTTACATATGCAAATAGTCCTTCGCTTGAAGATTTGGTTAAACATGAATACATTCATTACTTGAATAGTAGATATTTATATAAAAATTTTGCTAATACAACTAAAACAAAACATGCTTGGAAATATCTAGACTGGTATATTGAAGGTAGCGCAGAATTATTTGCTGGAGCAAAGCAAAATGGAATGGGTATTTCTAGTGTTGAGTACTCATTAATGGAAAATTATAAAAAAGATAAATTGCCAAATATTTATGAAATTATATATTCTAAATACGAGTCAGACTATCCAGACAGATTTTTATTAAATCACTTTTTATTTAATAAAAAAAGAGAAATTTATGATAAAATAATATTGAGCATTAAAAATAATGATGTTAGTGCATTTATGACAACTATTAATTCATTATTAATGAATAAGGATTTAAATACTGAGTTCAAAGAATATGTTAAATATATTAAATTTAATGAAAGTGATATTGCAAGAATAAAAGAAAACACAAGTTCATTTTATTCTGTCAAGAATTTATTTGAAGCTAGTTTTAAACAGCTAGATTCTTCTACATCATGTGAAATAATTAGCAGTTCTGAAGAAAATAACCAACAGGCTAGAATTAGTTGTAAAGTAAATCTAGATAAGAGCAATGAACTATCAATAAATAATTTTTTGGATAGGGATATAAACCATGGTCAAACAAATTGTTTTTTCAATAATACTAAAAATTTATTTTTCTGCGAAGGATCAGTTTTAGCAGCAAAAAAGAATGAAGTTTCCTCTGAATTAATTAATAGATATAACAATGCTAATAAAGAGCAATTTGATAGAATTTTTCCAATTATAAATGACAATTTTTTCTTTTATAAAGGAGATATATATTCATCATATTTAGCTAAAGGAAATAGAGAGGAAGGCTGGTATTACAATTACTATGTTAAAGATAAAATTGAAAATTTTAAAGTAGATGATGACGGTGAATATTCTTTAAAAAATGTCGATAATTTTGAAAAAGTACCTGTGACTGTTGAAATACAAGGTAAAGAAATAGAATTATCACTATTTAAATTCAGAGATTTTGATAAAAGAATGTTCGTAAAAAGAGTTAATGTTAAAAAAGTCGACAATGGCAATGGTGATGCATACGATTTTGCATCACACTCTTTATATAGAAATGAAGGAAGTGTTGAAGATAATAATGATGGTTTTAGAACTTTTGATGACAAATTTCGTTATAATGAAGTTAATGACTTTGATTTCGTTATAGATAGCAAAAGAATACCTAAAGGAGCAATAGCAGAAGTTTATAATAGATATATGTTATATTATGTTAATAGAAATCCTAAACAAGATGATAAAATATTTCTTAATGTTTTCAAACACGGAAACTTAGTATGTGAATTAGAACTTAAAATAGATAATTCATCAAAAAGTACATATTTAGATGAATTAAATAAAAAAGAAATAAAAATAGATGAAGAAATTAATTTTGAAGTTAAAGAAAGATATTTAGACTTTTTTGTATATGATCATATGTCTGATGACTTTTTAGAATCAGGTATAAAATATAATTATACAATTATTCAAGCTCCAAAGTGCCATACTCAGAGCAGTGTCAGAGAAGATGGGCATTTTAGGTTTGTTGTTAATAAAAAGTGTACTATTATGTCTGATGATGCTGTTGTTGCTGTCACAAAGGTTACAAATAAAAAATTAGAGCATCAAAGAAATATTAAAATTAATTTTAATA
>CAYSZE010000390.1:0-2944 GCA_964435255.1 uncultured Oligoflexia bacterium | reverse complement strand
TCTAGTGGTATTCAAACGGCATCCAAAGTCCGCTCAACAAAGGGATTGCTTGTCCATGTTTTCGGAAGATTTTCTGCATGCCTTTTTAAGTACATGTTCTTTTTCTAAATACACATTCTCAACTCTTAATTGGCATTATTAATTGGAAAATTTTAAGGAAGTTATGATGTTTAATGAAAAAGTAACATTTGAAAATATTCCTAAACAAGTTCTATGGGATAATGGAAATATTATTCAACCTGTCTTAATGTACTATGAACTACAAAGACTAAACATTATCAATGCTAAAAGATATCTCTGCGTAAACAGCAATTACTATGGCATAAAAAAATTAATTCTAGCTAATGACTTAATAGCTAATAATATATTCCAAAACCAACAAATTGAATGTATCTTTTCAGATGGTACTATTTTTAAAAAATCCTACACCTCAGAAAAGTGTCTTTCTATTAGTATAGAAAATATTAAAGCTCGTTTTAATGAAGAAGTTTATATTTTCATAATTATTCCAGAATACTCTTCTAAAAATTTTATTCTTGGTAAAAATGACTCACGCTATAAAGAATCAAACGTTGATAGTATCAATGAAACTGAAAATGATGTCATATTTTTTAGAACTCTTGAAGAAAATGTTTCATTGTATATTGGAACTCATCCGCCTGTAAATTATGCTTATATACCATTGGCAAAAATTTTAAACGAAGAAGGTAATCCTCATTTTGTAGACTATATTCCGCCTTCACTAAACATAAAATCTAGCGAAAAACTTCAATTAATTGCTCAAAATTTGAATGAATTTATGAGAAAAAAGTTAGAAATTCTAAAGCAAGATATAGACTTTATAAAAAATTCAGAAAATATTTTAAGTTTTATAGAAAAAAACCAATTAAATATTTTCTTAAAACAAGCTATTACAAATATTCAAACCACATTATCTATTCAATCTTGCACACCTGAAATGCTTTACAATGAATACCTTTCAACATTGTCATTACTAACAACAACAAGTATGTGCGAAGATAATATTGAGAACGTATTCTATCAACCTGAAAATATAAATTATATATTTGAAAATATAATTTCGAGAATTGAATTTATACTAAACCATGAAATTTCTGAAAAGTATAGAACTTTTAGATTCAGTAAAAAAGAAAACATTTTCTTTATTAATTTAAATTTTAAATTACCAGAAAATATTAAAATTACAGTAAAAAAACCTTTTAATATAAAAGAGGAAGAAATTATTGAGTGGGTTAAAACAGCGCTAATCTGTGAAAAAGCAGATATGGATTTTAATATAGAAAAAAGATGTATTGGTTTTGATAGGAAAATAGAATTAATAAACCAACAAATGTTTATTAAAAATGATTTTTTATTATTTTCAGTAAATATAAGTAATGCTGAAATAAAAAACGAAAACACTATTATTATAACTCAAAATATTAACAATTTAAGCAAATTTGAACCAGATGAAATATACTTATACCAAGAGAAAGTAACATGATACATTCAAATTTAGTTACAAATGATATCTATATTGATTTAAATAGATTTATCGATCAATCCATTTCAAAATTGAACGATATTCTTTATGAAACCGCACATTCAGATCTTTTTAACTCTACTGATTGTGAAGATAAAGTACGAAATTTAAAAAATGACCTTTTAAATTATTTCAAACTTAATCATAAGTGGCTTAGACAAAATAGAAAATCTTCAGACGTTAAAGTAATTGACGAAATATTATTTGCACTTATTTGCTTTTTTGATGAAATCTTTATTTCACTAAATTGGAATGGTAGGCAATACTGGCGGCTAGATTCCTTAGAAAAAGCGCTTTATACGTCCCAAGCCGGTGGCGACATAATCTTTAATGCGATAGAAAAAATTATTGCAGACAAAAACCCTAAGGACGCAGAGATAGCTAAAATTTATTACACTTTACTAAAATTAGGTTTTAAAGGTAGATATAGAGAACTTGATTTTATTGATAAATATGAAGAGTTAATAGAAAATTTGAATGAAATATACAATCAATCAGTAAATTTCCAAAACGAATTCGACAAACCATCATATTACAACTTTAAAAATAAATATGAAGGATTCATAAAAAAAGAAAACATTTATTTAATCATTAAATTTATATTTTTCTCAGCAATTATAGCTTTTTTTAATTGGTGAAATTTATTGGCAAATAATGTTTAAACTTAATTAATAATGGTAATTTAAATTATGTTAAAAGCTTCTATAATATTTTTATTCATCTATGCAATATTTATTTTAACAAGAAAAATTATTTTCTTTAAAAAAAGAGAGTACAAATTTTTAAAAAAACCTGCATTAATAAATTATTTTATTGATTAATATTATTTTAACTCATCAAAAAAAGAGTTAAAACACAAAAATTATTTTCTACTACTAGATGATGAATATAAAAGAATACTTAAAAAACTAAGTCCAGAAATTTATAAAATTGTAGACTTCCCTGAAGAATCTCTATTTTCTATAGTAACCATAAATAGTACTGCATATATTATTTTAAATACTGCTAAAATATCTCAAGAAAAAAACCCTGAAATACAAAGTATAAAAAAACGCTTCATTAGGTTATTTAAAAGAATAAGAAAACAAAATGATTTTTATTACTTTAAAGGAATTTTATCTTTTAAAAACGAAATAATTAACTCTAACAACAAATTTTGAAGATGGCGATCCTGATCTCCCTCTTGTCATTGGGAGTGTTTACAACCCTAAAAAGAATTACCCTATTGATATTAGTGCTAAAAAACACGTTCTCAGCATTTACGATCAACCTTCGGAAAACAAAAAGAACAACTTTTTTGAAATGGATCACCAATCCGCCACTGTGAACTTAGCGGCCGCACAACACATGAAAATCCGTTCCTTTGGAGATCTCCTCACTCAGTCAAAACTTAAAATGGAA
>CAYSZE010000389.1:0-21586 GCA_964435255.1 uncultured Oligoflexia bacterium | reverse complement strand
TGGTTTTATGATTATAATCATCTCGCACCCCATTCAGGACTTGCAATGTTGAGTCCTGTATAGTTCCCAAATTCACATTAATCATGTGTCAACTTAAATGTGGCCAAAAGCAAATATTATCTAAAATATTAATTCTGACTAATATTAACTCTTTAAAAAATAAAAATAATATATATAATTCTATATTATAAATTTATAGACAACTTATTCAATTTTATTAAATTTAAGATTGGAGACACTTATCTGATTTTTAATGCACATTTATGAAAAATTAAAATAAAATATGTGCTTTGGACCCCATTTGAGTTGACACATGATTAATGTGAATTTGGGAACTATACAGGACTCAACATTGCAAGTCCTGAATGGGGTGCGAGATGATTATAATCATAAAACCATTCTTCTAAGTGTCCTAAAACCCAATCAGCAGAATAACAATCATTGACATAAACATAATCTCTTTTAAATGTCCCAACAAATGCTTCAGCCATACCATTACTTGAAGGGCTGTAAGGAGCAGTGAAACATAGTTTTAAAGCAATATTTCTTGCTAAATTTAAACTAATTTGTCTCTATAAATAGATTCTCTATCTGTGAGTTATTCTATTTATCAAGGTGTTCTAAATATATTAAATTTTTTTTCAACAATATTTGTCATTAATTTTTCTATATTTTTTTTAATATTTGTTATTTTAAAATAACATAATTACTTTCCCAAAATTTTTATTCCGCTTCTTAAGACTTTTATTTTCTACAAGAATTTCTTAAAAATTTGCTGATTCACTTGATGAATTATCCTCTTTATCACGCATGCAGTGGCTCTTCTTGCAGTTATATAAGCTCACTAGGTGAACCTTATATTCACGCAATATTGATAATAGACTCTAGCTATAATTTAAATATTATTGTAAAATCAAGCGTTTTACTTGATATCCATACCTCTTTTTTACATCTTTTAACTTGCCCATTTGCTTACCATTGTTTTGTTAAAAGTGACAGCTACAAATGGGGGTAGAATCAAAAATTAAAATAATATTTTGAATGTAAGTATAAGATATTTATTATAAAATAAATACGATTAAAAGAATATCTTATATAAAAACATATTTTTTAGATTTTTTCTATGAAAAACATATAAAAATATTTTTAATTTTAATAATAAATAATATTTACTTTATAGTGTATTATAAAATTAAATTAGTTATGGTAATCTATTGTGCTTTACAAAAATAAACAAACATATTACGTGACGAATTCAAAGATCTTATAAAGATCTGCAATTAAATTATGGAAATTTTACTTAAGATTGGTATTTTATGAATTATGATTTTGTAAAAGAAAATATACAAAAACAACTAACTGAAAATTATAACTATAACTCAACTTTTACAGACCTTGATGAGTTTATGTATATTTTTAAAATTGATGGTACTGATTCACTGGAATTTTTAAATACAATATTTCCAGGAAAAATTGAAACTTTAAGCTACTTACAAATGCAAGAACAAGTTCTACTATCAAAAGCAGGGAAGATATTAGATTTAATAAATTTAATTAACTTTGATGACTATTACTTAATTATTGGAAATAATGAATCAAAAAAATTTATTTTAGAAAAATTTGAGGAGTATATTTCTAAATATTCTTTTACTTTCCAAGATTTAACAAGAATAAAAACAATTATTAGTTTGGAAGGAAAAGAAATAGTAAGTTTACTAAAAGAAAAATTTTTTATAGATGTTAATGGATTGAGAATTAATACCGGAGATGAATTTTCTGAGGAAAAACAATTTTTTCCGCAAAATACTATAGTTATTAGAAATGGTTTTTTTAGTGAAAACGGATATAAAATAATATTTGATACCTCAAGTAAACAAAAAGTTATTAATTATTTATCTTATGATTTATCAATTCATAAATTAACTAGACTTCAATTGAATTGCTTATGTTATGAAGCGAATTCAAAGGTGTTTGGTATAACTTTGCAAAAAGAAGATTGTCCCTTTGAAAAAGGATTAAAATATCTATTCGACTTTAAAAAAGAATCATACGAGCATATAGAAATAATTAATCAGAAGAAAATAACTTCAAAAAAATCTTATATTATGTTTATATTAAATAATATTGATAATATTAATTCAATTAGTGCTAATATAATTAGCTATAGTGACATGAATATAGGTGAGGTTAAATACTTAGGTTATTCCGCTAATAAAAATTTATATTTTGGTTATGCAATTGTAAATAACGAATTTGCTTTTCCTGGATCAAATGAATTAAAATTAGGAACAATTAATTTAACAACTATAACACCCCCTTTGTCATCATTTCATAATTCTCTAAATTCTCACTAAAAGGATTTAATATGATTGCCATTTCAGGGGTAGGGATTATTTGTTCAATGGGTTTAAACTCTAGTGAGTTTTACAATTCACTTATAGAGAGTGAAAAAAATAACTTTCTTAAACAACCTAAAAATATTTCTACTGACTTTATTTCAAAAGGCGTTCCGTTAGTAGCGCAAGTTGATCTTTCAGATGAGGAACTTTTTGATAGGCTAAAATTAAGTCATTTATCTTTAAAAAAAATACCAAGAGCAACACTTCTTGCCTTAAATGCAATAAAAGAAGCAATAAATGATGCTAAAATTAATGAATCGCATTTTTCTTCAAAAAGAGTTGGAATTTTTGGAGGGACGTCACTTGCTGGAACTGATAGACTAGAAAAGATCGTTCGTCTTTACGATAAAAAAAAGAAAATAAATAAATTAAATATACTTTCACATAATAGTCATTCTTGTGTTCTCAAACATATAGCTGAAGCATTTGGCTGGCAAGGGTGTAGAGTAATGATTTCTACAGCCTGTTCTTCAAGCACAGTGGTTATGAAATTTGCTCAGGAATATCTTTTAAATGATGAAATTGATATTGCGGTAGTTTTTGGCACAGATCCAATTACAGAAACTTCTATTTCAGGTTTTTCAGTATTAGGGGCTTTGAAAGATGGGATTTCATCACCTTTTAGTCAAGAAAATATTGGAATTTCATTAGGTGAAGGAGCAGCTGCTCTTATTTTAGAAAAATCTCATGAAAATACTAAAGACTATTATTGTTTGTTAGGAGGAGTAGGAGTTAGTAGTGAGGCTTATCATATGACAGCACCTAACTCGAATGGCTCTGGTGCCCGCGAAGCTATGAAAATAGCTTTAAGTGACACAATTGAACATGGAAATAGTATCGATGTCATAATTGCTCATGGAACAGGAACGGAGCTAAATGACGTATCTGAAGCAAATGCAATAAATCAATTGTTTAAAAACAGTCCATTGATAATAAGTACTAAAGCCTCTACTGGACATACTTTAGGAGCCGCTGGTGCAATAAATGCGGTATTAGCATGTCTTTGTATTAAGCATAAATACATACCAAAAAGTCCAAAATTTAATAAAATAAGAGAAGGAATTAATCTCAACATTAGCTCAGGAATAAACTCTTCAGTAGCTAGTGTTTTGGCTAATTCTTTTGGATTTGGGGGAAGTGTTGCGTCTGCCTTGTTTTTATCAAAAAACAATAATTCCACAGATACTAATAAATATTCTGAAAAGAAAGAAAAAATATTTATATCGGGTATTGGAATTTACTCAACATTTGGTTGCTCTTATGATATATTAGAAAAAATGCTTATTAATGGTGTTTGTAATTTTGAAAAACAAGCTGAAATTTTTTCATTTTCAGGAAGAAAGAAAACTCAATTTTATAAAAAAATTAATTTAGAAGATGAAAAATTAGCAAAAAATATACTTAAAAAAGCTAAAAATTATAGAAAAATGGATAAGGTTTCTCAGATAAGTTATGTCTCAGTACAGTTAGCGCTATCTGATTCTAGTTTAAAAATTAATAATTCAATTAATAATAAAATAGGATTACTAATGGCTTCAGAATCAGGATCAATGCAAGTATTAAAAGATTTTTTTGATCCTCTCCTAGAAGGAAATAAGAATTCAACTAATCCCTCTTTATTTCCAAACACTGTATTAAATGCATGTATTGGTTATATTACTATAGAAATGGGGCTTAAAGGTATTTCAGCACTAGTTTCCCAAGGAGAAGTTTCTGCAGGTGTTGCATTTTCTTTATCAAAATTAGTACTATCAAATAATAAAAATTCTATTGATGCTGTAATAGTTGGAGGAGTTGATGAAATTTCAGAATATCAAATAAAAGGATTTTTAGACTTAAATATAATTCCTGATCAAAACAAAATATTAGAGAATGACTGTATTGATTTAAAAATAAATAAGTATTATTTAAGTGAAATAAGTATTTCATTTGTTTTAGAAAAAGAACAATCTATAATTTCACGCGGTGCAAATAAAATTGTTGAATTTGAAAATTCTTTCAGTTTTGGAAAAAATTACAAAGAAAATTTAAAACCTGAGCTATTTATAACAGAAGCTATAAATTTATTAATAATTAAAACAGGAGTACCTGATTTAATTATATTGAATACAGGAATAATACATGCTTATGATAAATTAATTGAAAGAGGGATAAGTTTAAGCAATGCTATTGGTGTGAAAACTTATAATCCAGCTGTTATCCTTGGAAGTTACAGAAGTAGTTGTAATGCTATTGGAATATTTACGGCTATTACCGCGATTAAATTTCAGCTTTTACCTTCCAATGTATCAAATACCCTTTCTGTGAAGGCTAGTGTTAAAAGAGTATTTGTTATTACTATGGATGCGGATGATTATATTGTTATAAATGTTATCAAAAAAAATGACTAAAAAAGGTTAATATATGACTTCATACTTTTCAAAAAGATTAGAAATAACAAATAAATTAAAACAAATGATGATAAATAGGTTGAAACTTGAATTAGATGTAAATGAAATAGACAATGATGCCCCCTTATTTGGGGCAGGATTAGGTTTAGATTCTATTGATGCCTTAGAAATTTTTGTGGGAGTTGAGCAAGAATTTTCTATTTCTCTGAAACAAAACCAACATGAAATATTTCGTTCGATAAATTCAATTGTAGATTATATTTTTAGCAATGAAAAATTTAAATAACTTTATTTTATAATTAAATTGATACATTATATTGTATGCATAGTTTTGAAGATTGATTTAATTATCAATCTGATTACAAAAAATTTTGAATAATATAAAATCAGATTTATAAAAAAAAAAATTAACTTATAATTACTATTAAAAATATTTTAGTTTGACTTTTAGGAAAGTATCTAATGTTACATTTAAAAAATATTTCTAAATATTACGACATTGAAAAAACAAATTATTTTGCTTTAAAATCGATATCTTTTAACCTGAATGAAGGAGAATTAGTTTCGATTACAGGAAAAAGCGGTTCTGGAGAATCGACTTTATTAAATATAATTGGTTTAATTGATAATTTGTCTGAGGGTGAAATTTTTTTTTATGATAGAAATATAAATCAGTTTAGTGAAAAAGAAAAGACAATTTTTAGGAGAGATTTTTTAGGTTACATATTTCAAAATTTTCATTTAATTCCTGTTCTTACTGCTTTAGAAAATGTTTTATTGCCAGGTATTTTACAAAATAGGAAAAAGAAAATTGTTGAAGAAGAAGCAAAAAATTTATTAGAATGTGTCGGATTAATTGATGTACTTAATAAGCAAACTAAATTTTTAAGTGGCGGTCAAAAACAAAGAGTAGCAATAGCAAGAGCATTAATAAATCAGCCAAAATTAATTTTAGCGGATGAACCAACTGCAAATTTAGATAAAAAAAATTCAGAAATTATAATAAATTTACTTATGTCATTAGCGAAAAAAAATAAAGCAACTCTTATTGTTGTTTCACATGATCGTGAAATTTCTGAACTAACAGAAAAACAGATATGTCTTGAAGATGGCAAAATATGTTCTATTAAGATGAAGGATGAATTTAATGTCACTACATTTTGAAATTATTTGGGCTTATAAAAATCTTTTAAGAAATAGGCAACGTTCTTTAATAATTTGTATTGGGATAGCAGCAGCAGTTGCATGTGTTTTATTAATGCAAGGATTTGCAAACTATACATATAAAGGTCTAAGCAAGCAATTTTCTAATTCAGGAAATGGACATATTCAAATAGCAAATGAAAATTATTTTAATGCTTCTTACCCTGAAAAGTATAGAATTGACTTAGATATTCATGAAAAAATATCATCTAAATTGCTTAACGAACCTTTGATTTTTAATGAAATTCAATACATCTCTTTGAAAAGAAAATTTTCAGGGATTATTGCTACATCTGAGAAATCTGAAATATTTCAAGGCCACGGAGTTGAATTAAAATTATTTGACAAAATAGCTCAATCATTTAAATATAAAATAAATAAAGAGTTTAAAAAATTAGGAAATTATGATATTATATTAGGAAAAAAATTGTCAGAACGTCTTAATGTTATTCCTGGAGATAGTGTTTCTTTATTAGTTGCTACAGATCAGGGTAGAACAAATTTAATTGATTTTAATGTAGCTGGGACTGTAGAAACGGGGTCATCTGAACTAGACTCTGTATACTTATTAGCTGATATTCCAATTGTATTAAAGCTTCTTAATTCTAAAGAAATTGATCAGCTTCTGCTTGGACTAAAAAAAATTGAAAATACTAATAGTGTTGTAACACTAATAAATAATAATTTTAGCCAATATAATAACACAATGATAAAAAATTTAGGACTTAGGAATTGGGAAGAACTTTCGGATTACTATAATTCAGTAAAATCTTTATATGAAAAAATTCTTGGAACAATCAATTTAATTTTAGGTATAATTTCAATTTTAGCAGTAACTAACTCAAGTCTTTTAGTCATTCATGAAAGAAGAGGAGAAATTGCAATGCTAAAAGCTATTGGAATGTTTTCATCAAAAATTATCTTAATCTTAACTTTTGAAACTTTAATTCTTGGTTTTATTGGGAGTTTAATAGGAATAATTATATCTTACATAGTATCTTATATTGTTTCAATTAGTGGTGGAATTCCTATGCCACCACCTCCTGGTAGTACAGAAGGTTACTCATTAAAATTTTTGCTTAGTATTAGTGATTCAGTAAAAGCTAGTATATTTTTTATGTTTTGCTCAGCTTTTTCAGTATTATTAATCGCAAAAAAAGTTTTTAAATTAAAAATATCATCAGGATTAATAAGTGCAGCAATACTTTTAATTCTCCCTTTAAATGCTATTTTATATCATCCTACTTCTTTTTCAGCAGATTTCAAAACATTAAATACAGCTGAAGATTTATTAACAAAATGGGACAAGTTAAGAGGTACTAATGATAATAATTTGTTAATAGAGTCTACTTTTGAAAACTTAAATTCTAAAAATGAAGTAACCGACTATGTAAAATATAAGGTAGCCTCTAATTATGAATTTGTTTTTGCAGTTTCGATATCAGATAAACCTGGGGAAAGATTATGTATCTTATCAACTTCAAATGGCATGTGGATGCAAAAAGAAGGGATGAGAAAAGGGTTAAGAATATCACCTGCTCAGAGGTTAATTGGGCAAGCTTCAAATGGAGATGTTGTTTCGGTTCGATGGAAAAATGATTATGAAACTATTGAACTAAAAGATAATATATTATATTTAGTTCCGAATAATAATTCTAGGGGCGCCGTTTATAGCAAAATTGAAATGCTTTGGGATGAGAATCATGAATTTCCTAAACAGGCAAAATTTTATGCTTTATCAGGAAAATTATTAAAAACAGCTGTTTTTAGTTATGAAACAATCGCTGGTAAAATGAACTTAAGAGAAACATTAATTAGTGATCAAATCAATTCAGGAAAAACAAGGATTACTTTTTCAAATATTACTAAAGAAAATTTCCAAAATAATTTTTTTAATCCTGAAAATTTAATGACTTCTATGAGAAAAATACTTGATAAAAAATAGGAATTTTATTTATGTTTTTTTCTGACTTACAAACAGATTTTGGTTATTTCCAAAGTACTTCAAATATACAAATTGTTTCTGAATATATTTTGAGTAAACCAGAACTCTCAAATAAGAAGAGTGGAGGATACTTTAATTTACAGAATGAATTTAATCATAGTTTATCTGAAAAATATTTTGCTGAAGTGAATTTAGAGCTTTTTATTTTTGAACAGGACAAAAATTATCCTAGACCCGATTTTGTTAAAGATAGAAATACAAACTATTATTTAAAATTAAACAAAGCTTTTATCTCTTTGGTACCAGATTTTAATCAAACATTAAGTTTTCAATTTGGAAAGAATAATTTCGAATTTTCAACCGCATTATTAACTTCTCCAGGAAATCCATCAATGGCAGGTATTTCTCTTGTTTCGCCATTTAAGCAAATTGAAGGAATATACTTAAGTGAAATTAAATATATACCAAACAATTACTTATCTTATCATATGGGCGTAAGCTATGGGAAAACTAGCACAGAGGATTCTATTTTACATCCATTTGTTAGAATGAGTTTTCATAATAATAAATTTGATATTTGGAACATTTTTTCTGAAAATTTTATAGGATTAGGATTAAATTGGCAAATAATTGATTCATGTTTATTTTACTATGAGGGTAATATTCATTTTTCAAGATTTGATTATGATGCGAAAAGTGATTTTATTCTTGGAAATAGAATGGCATTAAATTTATTTCAGTTTCCTTTCAATTTTACATCCGAATTTTACTATAATAGTGAAGAAAATTTTGGAGTTATTGAAAATATAAATTCAATTAATTCTAAAGTTAGAGATCAAGTCTATTATTTTCCGTCGCCAGAAAGTTTAAAAGAAACATATTGGGGTGCTAGCTCATTTTTAAGCAGAGAGCTTTTATTTTTTGATATTCGTCTATCCGATGAAAAACAAGGCCCGTTTTTTATGTTTTTGTACAGTTTAAATGATCGAAGTTATATGTCAGTTGTTGGTATGTCATTTAGTTATAAAAATTTTATTAATGGCCAAATTGAATGGAGACATTTTGATGGAGATAATCATTCAGAATTTAAATACGTTTCTTATTATAAAGGAAAAGATCAAATATGGTTTACAATAAAAATATAATAACTTTAATTTAAGGGAAAAGAAAATGAAAAAGACAGCTATTGTGACTGGCGGAACAAGAGGAATAGGAAGGGCAATTGTTGAAAAACTTCAAAAAGAAAATTATAATGTTTACTTTACATTTAGTAAAAGTTTTGAAATTTCAAAAGAAATAGAAAATAATTATCCTGATACTTCAGTAAGAGGTTTTTGCATTAATAATAATATAAAAAAAGTTATTGATGACATATTGCTAGAATGTTCTAATGTTGATTTATTAGTAGTAAATTCAGGTATCACAAGAGATAATCTATTTGCTATAATGGAAGAAAAAGATTGGTATGAAGTTCATCATGTCAATCATTTACAAAATTTTCAACTTTTGCAGACTATTGTTAAACAAATGATCTATCAAAAATATGGTAACATAATATTTATCTCTTCGATTGCTAGCTTTAGTGGTAATCTTGGTCAAAGTAGTTACGCTTCAAGTAAAGGAGCAATAACAAGTTTTTCTAAAAATCTTTCTAAAGAATTAGGACAGTTTGGATTAAGAGTAAACACTATTTCACCAGGTTATATTGATACTGATATGACTAGAAGTATTAGTTCAAAAAGTATCAAAGAATTAATAAAAACTATTCCCTTGAAGAGATTTGGAAAACCAGAAGAAATAGCATCAGTAGTTTCATTTCTTTCTTCAGAACAAGCATCTTACATTAATGGTGCTAATATAGTTGTAGATGGTGGTATATAATGCTTTATAATTCGCAAAAAAAAAAATTGGATACTAGTGACATTTATAAATTAATTCCGCATAGGGAGCCATTTTTATGGATAGATTCTGTTGAAATTATTGAGGTAGGAAAAATAGCTATAGGTTTTAAGTCACTATCAAATTCAGAACTTATTTTTAATGGTCATTTTCCTGGTAATCCTATTTTTCCAGGTGTTTTAATTATTGAAGCTATGGCACAAACGGGAGCTGTTCTTTTAAAACATGGTTCATTAATTAGTAATGAAAGTAGCAAATTAATAGATAGATCTAGTAATTTTGATAATAGCTGTGGATATCTTGCTAAAACAGATATTAGATTTTTTCACCCAGTTTTTCCTGGTAATTTAATTTCTTTTAATGTTACTAATATTAAAAATTTAGATAAAGCTTTCTATCTCGATTGCAAAGCTTTTGTCAATAAAATTAAAGTAGCAGAAGGAAATATTCTAGTAACCCATCCAGTTGGTAGCTTTTAAGATGCATAAATTTAAAATAGCTAAGAACTATTTATTAGGGCAGTTTCTTATATTTGCTCTTTTTCTAGTTTACTTCATTTGGATATTTAATAATGAAAAAAATTTTCTTTATAAAGATCATGACCAAATAGATAAATTTAATTATAATATTGAGCTTCTTTCTCCTATCCTAGAAAAATCAGATAAAGCAGCCAAAGAAGGACTACAGTATGCTTTAAAAAGTAAAGATTCAATGTCAATACTTTTTAAGATTTATTACTTTAATAAATCTATTGAATGGCTGAGTGAGGCTATTTTATTAGACAATAAGAATATTATTGCAAGAATTTATAGACTAAAAATTTATGAAAGTGTTCCTGAATTTTTAAAAGATGGGAATTTACTAAATAATGATATTGATTTTATTGAAAAGAATTTATTTTTTTTATTAAAAAATGAGTTTGATCAAATTAATGCTTGTAAATTAGTTAGTAAATATAAAAAAATCAAATCTTTATGTGAGATTGTTTTAGAAAGATAATAATTAATGAATTATAATCATATATTTATTCTAATTAGTTCTATATTGTTTGTTATTTTACCTGAAAAATTATCTTTATATATGGATCTATTACTTATTTCTTCATATTCTTGGTGGAGTTATAATTATGCTAAAAAACATTTTATGGGTTCACTTATTATTGTTATTTTTTATTTACTTATGAATGTTATATATTATATTATAGATTATAAAAATATTTTACCAATTACTGGAATTCTTATTTATATAATTTTATCATTTGAATATATTTTTAATATATTTATGATTATTTGTAGAAAAAAATACTTTACTAATAGAATTAAATTTTTTTGTTTTAATTTAATCTATTTTGTTTTTCATATAATTATTGTGGTTTTAAGTCTTATGTTAAGACCAGATTTTTCATATATATATATGCCATTTATTTTATTAATTATTTCGAACATTGTAAAGGATAATGTTATGAATTTTTTATCAACTTTTAGAATTGATGATAACGAGTTTTTATTGGGAAAATATAGAATAAAAGAGGTTAATAATAAAGATGATTTTGTTAAATATAATAATGTTTTAAAAAATATTTATATGGAAATATTTAGAGAAATCAAGTTTAAAAATAACCAAGAATCATTGCAAAAAGATAATTTTAATGAAGTATTAGAAGAAAAAATTGATTTAGAAAATGATAGAAAAGTATTACTGCTTTTGGAATATGATAATGAAGTAATTGGGTGTCTTAAAGTTACTATCTGTCAACCATTACCAATTGAAAAAGATATGAATTTAGATTTGACATATATTTCTAAAGAATATGGTAATATGGGAGAAATTAGTCGTTTTTCAATATACGAAAATCATAGAAGTTCTGCAAATTTAATGGAAGGTATATTTATTTATACAGCTATTATATGTAGAAGATATGATATTACATTTTTATTTTGCCAAGCTATTGAGAAAACAAAATTACTATATCATAAAATGGGTTTTCAATTTCTTAGCATCTCAAAGAGTTCATTGACTATTACTGATAATGAGTTTGGTATGGTATGTACACCAATGTATATTAATATGGTTAATAAAATTAAAGAAACTGGTTATGAAGACTTTTCAAAATCATGCCAAGAGGCAATTATCAAAACGAATATAGATAAATATTTAATAAATTATGTTAATTATGCTGATGAGAAATTATATATTGAAAAAACTTTGCCTATTTCTCAAGTCAAAACTTTTCCAAAAGATTTGATTCGTAAAATTTTAGATAAACATATTAACTGTCAATAATTTTTTAAATTTATTTTATGATATAATTTTTTCTAAATTATTAGAGAACTTATTTATTTTTCTTAACGTGAGTATTCTTTTTTAATATTTTAATTATACTTTTTTTGTTTTTTTAGGTTAGCTAATTATTATTATAGAAGATTTTATATTTACATGCAAGAAATAATGCGGTGAACCTTTAAGGCGGAAGTTGAGAGGTATTACATAACTTATAGATAAGTAAATGCTTATTTTTATATCATAATATTTGTATTTAAAAAATGGTTCCTTAAGTTATCTAATTAATTTTTATATTTTACCAGTAAAATGAACAAATTTGCAATAAAAAATTTAAATATTTTATTGAAATTATTGAAAAATAATAAAATTAGTAATATACATTTTTTGCTTAATTATAAAAATTAGGCAAAGTAAATTTATTTTGAATAAATGGAGTTATTTAATGTTTGCTAAAAAATTAGGTCTTGCTGTTTCTGCTTTATTTCTATCCACATCTGCTTTTGCCAGACAATCAGATGTTCTAGTAAATGCTGGGTATAGCAATTACAGTGGATTTTCAGATAGTGCTTTTAAAAATAACTTTAATGGCGGTAACTTAGGGGTTACATATTTATATTCTATTATGAATGAAAAAATGACTCCTGTTGTAGGTGCAGGTTTAAATACTCATTTAATGAGATATTCGAATGATTCAGGATCAAATTTGACCTTAAATTCATATGAAGGTGCTTTAAAAGCAGGCGCTAAATTTAATGTTGTAGACAAGATAAATGCATTTGCTTTATTAAATGCTGGCTATTCTTTTTATAATTACTTTGCAGCGTCGTATGACAAAGGAGATTTAAAATTAAAAAATACATATAGTTTTGGAGCTTCTTTTATTGCTACTTACGATTTGTCTGAAAGTTTAAATGTAGGTTTGGGTTATGCTTATAATCGCAGAAACCTCAATGTAAAAGATACAGACTTAGATAAAAATTACCAATATAATGAACATTCAGCAAATGTAATTGTTGGGTTTAATTTTTAATTAAGAAAATTTTATTTATAAATAATTTGAAATCTCAGATATGTAAACCATTATAACTGAGATTTTTTATTTTACCCTTGGGCTATTCTTCTAAAGATATTATTTTTATGAATTTAATTTAGTTTTAATTATAGTTATTTAGATTAGAAAAATATAGTATTTCAGAAAAAATAGTTTTTCATATACAAATTTTTATTTGTTACTATGGTATTCAAATTGTTCAAAATTATTTAACTTATATTTATATAAAATCTTTGCTGAATAAATTTTTTATGCTCACATAGCTTTTTTCTTCTAATAAAAATTATTACCTTTATCTTATTATTTAATTGATGATGATATTTTAATAGGACTTTTAATAAAATATAAAATTATGTCTTTTATAAATAATTACTTTATTTTGTCGCGACAAGAAAATAATTTTTAGTAAAACAGATATTTTAAGCTTTTTTATTTAAATTTAACAATATAAAAATAATTTATTTTTCAATCGCTTATTGATTGTTTTTTATAGCTAATTTTTACATGAAAATATATTAATTAAATTATGAATAAAAATATAATGTCATTATAAATGATTAATTCCTGTTAAGTGGAGATAAAATGTTTTTATAAAAATAACATCTACTTAATAAGGTAGGCAGAAAATCTGTCAAACACATCTATGAGTTGTCCCTATATTGAACGGACTTAATACCATTAGATTCAATTAGCCAGTTAAATAGGATTTCAATTGATTGCCTAATTGGACTAATAGATTTAGAATATAAATTTTCATTGAATGAAAGAGTTTTTTTACCTATTGAAAGTTTAATTCAAGTTTGTAGTATTTTCGATCAGCAAATAATTCTGATTGATTTAAATTTAATAGATCAATCTTAATCGCTGTTAAATCCTGTTTTTCAGCACACCTTTTATTCATTGAGAGTGGAGAATTAACTTGAATAAAGCGGTGAGATGAAGTTTTAAACCCAAAAAAAAAGATTTTGGTGGAAAAAACACCAGAAAAAATTTCTTTTGATGCATTACATTTATGAGCTCTAAAACCTTTAGCCAAAATAATTGGTAAAGAGTCTAGTAGGATTAAAGGTTTAGAGAAATTTGAATTTAATCTTGACTTTTTATTCTGTAAAAGAAATTTTGAAGATCTGAAAAATGATAATTTAGATTGTTAAGTCTGAATAAAATCCTTCAAAAGAAAGTAAATTGTTAAAGCATTAAATAAGAGGTTTTAAATAAACTTAAAAATTATTTTATATCTTTAAGTTTATTTAAAAATCAAAGATATAAATAGTGACTTTTTCTTCAACTGTAAACGTTGGATTTGATTTAGGACTAATTTTTAAAAAAATGTAGTGGGAATGTGGCTAAGAACTTTCTAAGGAGTAAAGTAAAAAGTGATTAATTAGTTAAGTTAATCTATTATTACTTGATTTGTTGCTTTTAATTCTCAATAAATATTAAAAAATATGAATAATTATTCAATTATAAAAATAATATATTAAAAATTTAATGAATTATTTTTTGGTATTCTCGTTCATGTAATTTTAAAAAATGGTTTTTTATTTGATAAATTCAATATTGGTAATCTTGTGTTTAAAAAATTTAAAAAATACTTTTATATTATTTTTATATATAATTTATTTTTTTTATTTAATTGGTTGGCTGTACATTAATAATAATAAATATAATTTTAATATTTTAAAAAATATGTTAAAAAAAATAATTGACTAATAAAAAAAAATTAATTAACCATATAATATCAAATTAAATAGTTAATTTGATATTACCGGTAATTTTTAATTTATAATTCTGACAGAGGTTATTTATGTTAGATAATTTTGAAAATAATGAAAATCTATTTGATATTGATTTTGAGGCTAAAGAAGTTGAAAGCACAGAGAATAGTATGATTACAAGTTATTCTCTTTGCACACCTGGTTGTGGAAATTCAGGTAGTTTTAACAGCTTTTGTTGCTAAGATAATTTCCAAGTAGAATTATTAAAATTCTACTTGGTTTTTTAAGGAAACTAAGAAGTGTATACTCTTGCTTCATTTTTCATGCTCAGAAAACCTGTTTTTCCTGTGCGTAGTTTTTTAGATTATATTAATAGTAAAGAAGATATTATCATCTACTTACCTAAACAGGAATACTATAATAAATTTAAGGAAGCATTGCTTCTATCTAGTAAAACACTGTATGACAACCTAATTTCATATGAAAAT
Source organism: uncultured Oligoflexia bacterium (assembly GCA_964435255.1). Classification (GTDB taxonomy): domain Bacteria; phylum Bdellovibrionota_B; class Oligoflexia; order Silvanigrellales; family Silvanigrellaceae; genus Silvanigrella. Next base: position 6,210 of record CAYSZE010000389.1, on the reverse strand, counting down.
AATAAACTATCTGATCCAAGAAAAATAGATCAGCTTCGTTCTGGTTTATTAAAATATTTTTCAAGATCAACAACAAGGCCTACCCCTTTTGGTTATTTTGCTTCTATAAAAATTAATAAAATTAATGAAATTAATGAAAATTATAATGAAGAAATATTTCAAAATATAGAATATAAAAAATCAGTAAGACCAGATATGGAATGGCTTTATGAAATAATAAAAAAAGCCGAAAATTCTATAAATCGGAAAACAAATATAAAAATAAAAATAAATCCATCTGCTTACATAAATGGCGATAGGATTATTTTGAATATATCTTCAAAGTCAATGTCAAAGATCAACAATAAAATTATATTAAATGAAGATATATCAATTAAGAATAATTCTTTAACAAATTATTGTTTATATAATTTACAAGAATGGAAATATATTCAAGATTTTATAAATGAATTAAAAAATAAATTTGACTTTAAAAATATTGATAACATTGAAATATTTTTAAAAAATTTAATAAATAATGGAGTAATATTAACGGAGTTACAACCAGATTTAATTTGTTCTAATGTTTTTTTTGAATTTATAAACAGTTATAGGAATATATTTCCTAATTCAGAGTATACTTATCAGCTTACTAATATTAAAGAAAATATAGAAAAATATGTAGAAACACCTATAGGTTCTGGAGTTTCTGCACTTGAAAATTTATATAATTCTATGAATTTTCTTCATAAAACAAAAAGTCCTTTACAAATAGATATTTTAGATAAAACTGAATGTGATAAAAAAATTGATAATCAAATTTTAAATAATTTAATAGATATTGCTGAATTTTTACTATTACTATCACCAAGAAAGCATGGTTTAATTAATATTAGAGAATATCACATAGAGTTTCTTGATAGATATGGTACTGCTAGAGAAATTCCAATAATTAAATTACTTGATGAAGAGCTAGGTTTTGGCGCACCAGCAGGCTATAAGTATCCAAAATCTCAGAGAACATTAAAGCAAAACTTAAAATATGATGAAAGAAAATATCAGCTTTTTTTTGATAAAATATTGCAAAATTCATTTAAAAATGAAAATACAGTTATAATAGAAAAAAGTGATTTAGAAAAATATGGTTTTATAAGTAATGAAAAAATACCAGAATCAATTGAAATATATGCGCATGTATATGAAAATTTTGAAAGTCAGGGTTCTAAATTAGTTCTTTCTACTAATCATGGCACACATGGCGCATGTCAAACTTTCGGAAGATTTTCAAGCTTATATAGTTTAGAAGAAAAAAATGTCATTGGTAATTTGATAGAAAGTTTAGAAAATAGACATCCTAATATAATTTTTTGTGAATTAGTTTATATGCCAATCTCAGCTCGGAGTGCTAATGTTTCCATTTGTCAATCATTTTGGAAATATAAAATATATATGAACCATGGTATTAGCGGTGAAAATATTTTAGATATCAATGATATTGTTGTTTGTGCAGACATGCATCGTCTTTATTTGAAATCCCTTAAATTTCAGAAAGAAGTAGTTTTTTTAGCTTCACATGTAATGAATTTTGAAAATAGTCCTAATATAATTCGATTTATGAGGGAATTAAGTTATGAACGCTGTAAGCCTTGGACAATTTTTAGTCTTGGTGAATTATCTAATTTGACTTATATTCCGCGTATTGAATATGCGAGTGTAATTATTTTACCTCAAACTTGGAAATTGAATAAGTATACGATTGCTGTTGAAGAATCTAAGTTCTTAAATGAATTTAACAACTGGAAAAAAGAATGGAAAGTTCCTGATTTAGTAAATTTGGTAGATGGTGATAACAGAATTTTATTAAATTTAAAAGATTCTCTTCATTTGAAAGAATTATTTAAAGAGTATAAAAATAAGGAAATTATTACACTACAAGAAAGTTTCTGTCAATATAATGAAAGTGGATTTGTAAAGGAAATAGTTGTTCCTTTAATTTCAAAAAAATTTGATCCTGCTTTCCCAATACCCTTAAAAAATCCAGATAATATAAATCATACAAATAGGTTATATTTTCCAGGTGATATATGGTTTTATACTAAATTATATATTAATGAGAGAAGGGAAGATGAATTTATTAGTAAGTATATGCCAGAATTTATTTCAAATTTTAATAAGGAAATTGATGGATTAGAATGGTTCTATATACGATATCGAGAAAATAGAAAACACATTAGATTAAGAATTAAATTTGATAAATTTGAAAATTATCAGAATATTATTCTTAAATACAGAGATTTTTGTAAAAAATATAGCAATTTGGGATTGCTTATTAATTCTTCGATTGATGTATATGAACCAGAAATTGAAAGATATGGAGGGCCTGATTTAATTCAACTTGCAGAAAAAATATTTATGGCTGATAGTATTTTAGCAATTAATATCTTAAAAAATAAAAAAGAAATTGAGAAAGAATATTCCCTACTTCTATTATCTTCATTTTGTATAATTTCAATTTTGGATAATTTTGGGCTTAATTATTCAATGAAATTACAATGGCAAATGAGAGCGACAAGCAAAGAACAATTTGTAGATGAATTTAGAGAGAATAGAAAAAAAGTTTGTTCTTTATTTATTAATAATAATTTACAATGGTACAAGGATACTATATTTAATTCGATATCAAATTATTTAGTAGATCGAGATAAAGAATTTTTTAATTATGTTAAATTGATGGATAGCCTTTTACAAAAAAATAAACTTTTTAATTCAATGGAAGGTATAATTGGTAGTTTTATACATATGCAATGCAATAGAATTTTTGGTTTAAACTCGGAATTAGAAAAAAAATCTATTTCATTTGCACTGCATACTTTGCTTAGTATAAAATATCATTTACAAAATATATGATATTATATAATTTTTTTAAAGTACTTTATAATTCGGATAAAAAAAATTTAACTGGAATTATTTTATGTAATATCATAATAGGACTTTTTCCTGGATTATTATTATATAGTTTAAATAAAATAGTATATTTTAAAAATAATGAAAAAATTGGGTTCTGTTATATTCTTTTTGGATTAATGGTTTTACATTTTATATTAAAAATTATTTTAACTGATTATGTTACATCTTTGTCAAAAAAATTTCAGTACTCAGCTAGTAGATATATAAATTTACTAATATTTAATAAAATAGATAAATTAGATTATAGGAAATTTGAGAATAGCTATATTTATGATTTGCTTCAGCAAGTTCGTCAAGATTCTCTCCATAGACCACAAACAATTATAATGCAATCTACAGAGCTAATTGTTAATTTATTTGCACTTATTTCATTTTTATTAGTGCTTTTTTCTTGGAATATTTATCTCAGTTGTTTAATACTGATTTTTACTTTCATTCCCATGATATTTTTAAAAAAATTTCAGGAATTAGAGTATCGTAAAGAACTTAAGAGACTAGAAAGTCAGAGAAAACATTATTATATTTCTTTTATTTTGTCTTCATTCCAATATATTAAGGAATTAAGGGTTTTTTTAATTAGTAAATATTTTTTAAAAAGATATGATAAAATATTTGAAAAATTTAGAAGACAAGATAAAATATTTTTCTTTAAAAAATCTGTTCATTCTTCTATTATTCTTTTATCTTCAATGATTCCTTTATTAATCTTTAATATTTATTTAATTAAATTGTTGATTAAAGGTTCTTTAGAGAGCTCATTTTTCTTAATTCTTATGCAAACTTCGATATTATTTCATTCAGCAATACAAAACCTAGTTTTATGTAAAATTAGATTATATGAATCAAAACTTTATGTATCTAAACTTTTTGAATTTCTCGCAATAAATGAAATGACTAATATTGAAGAAAATAATTTGAATTTAAGTGAAATAAAGAAAGAAATTAATGTTATTGAATTTAAGAATATTTCATTTAAATATGATTCAAGTTCCTCTTATATTTTAAATGAAATTAACCTTGAAATTAAGACGGGTGAAAAAATAGCAATAGTAGGAAGTAATGGTTCCGGTAAGTCGACAATTGTTAAATTATTATTAAGACTATATGAACCTTCAAGTGGGGAGATTTTGTTTAATAATATAAATATAAAAAATATATCACTAAACTCATGGTATCAATATCTGTCGGTTCTGTTTCAAGATTTTAATAAATATGAAATGCCACTTTTTCAAAATATTATCTTAGATGAAGAATTGATACTTGAAAAATTTAATTCAGTAGTTGAAAAGTCTGATTTAACATATTTTGTAAATAGTTTACCTAATGGATGTAACACAAAATTAGGCGTCTTGTTTCATAATGGAATTGAACTTTCAGGTGGGCAATGGCAAAAAATAGCATTAGCAAGAGCTTATTATAAAAAAAGTGGTCTTATGATTTTAGATGAGCCTACATCTGCGATTGATCCCTCCTCAGAGTCAGAGGTTATTGAAAATTTTTACAATGATTTAAATCAAATGGGAATTTTGATAACTCATCGAATGAATCATGTTTTAAGAGCGAATAAAATTTATGTTTTAGATGCAGGAAGAATAGTTGAAGAAGGAAATCACAAGCAGTTAGTTTCTCTGAATGGTGTTTATTCAAATTTTTATATTCTTCAAAATCCAGATATACAAATAAGGTAAATAATTTATGATCCATAGTGTGGTAATAGAACTAGCTGAAAAATTTATTGACTTAAATATAGAAGAAATAATCACTGATCCAAAAAATGGGTCACTTTATTTTAATAAGTTACCATGGGAACCAACAGTCCTATCTTTTGGATACCCTTCTCTGATTTTATTTTATAGTCAGTTATATCAAATTGATCAAAATATAAAATGGAAAAAAATTGCGCATAAATTTATAGAAAAAACTTTATCTTATTTTGAGAGTGGTGTTCCAAAAAATATTTCAATGTTTGGTGGTTTATCTGGAGTTTGTTTTACAATTTGGACGCTTTCTGAAGAAGGAAAACATTATAAAAAACTATTAGGCAATTTAGATAATTACTTTTTTCAAATACTTGATAATAAGATAAGCAATATTAAAAATAAAGTATTTTTAAATACTGAGGACTATGACTGCATTCAGGGATTAAGTGGTATTTTAAGATATATTTTGTTAAGGAGAAATGAAAACCAGTTTTCTGAGTATGCTTGCAAAATAGTAGATATTTTGAATTCTACTGCAACTCCTATTGATTATCAAAATTTTAGTATTCCTAAATGGTATTTAAATATAAATGAACAGCTTTTAGAACAAGATAAAATTTTTTTTGCAAATGGTTCATTTAACTTGGGTCTAGCTCATGGTGCAACTGCAATATTAGCGGCTTTAAGTCTTGCTAAACTGTCCGGAATTAACAGAAAAAATACAGAGTTAGCAATATCTAACATAACAAAATGGATTTTAAAATGGAAAATGGTAGATAAATATGGAAGTTTTTGGCCAGGCAGAGTAAGTTTTGAAGAAGAAGTAAATCAAGATTTTTCTTTTAAAAATTATCAAATAAATAGGCAGGCTTGGTGTTATGGTACTCCTGGAGTTGCAAGATCTCTTTTACTAGCTGCTAAAGCATTGTCTGACAAAGACCTAGAATTTTTCTCAGTTCATTCTTTTTTAGAAATTATTAAAAGACCAGAGGAAGAATGGCAATGCTATTCTCCAACATTTTGTCATGGATATGCTGGAATATTACAGATATCTAAAAGAATATATCAAGACACATTAAATCCAGTAATGTTAGAATTTATAACTAAGTTGTAAATTAACTTACTATCATTTTATTCTAAAAAAAATCCTTTCTTATTTATGAATATTGAAAAAAATGATTCAGATACAAAAAAATTAAATAACATAGGTTTAATAGAAGGAGTTGTAGGTACTGCTTTCAGTTTATTATCAGTCGATTTACAAGATAAGTGCTTTTGGGATCAACCGTTTTTATTAGTATAAAGGGTCTATAAATGAATAATTACTATAATTCATTAAAAGATAAAAATTTGTTAGTAGGTATTTGTGGTTCGTTGAGTATATTATCTCTACCTTCTTATTTACTCACTTTTAAACAATATTTCAAAAATGTTAATGTTACTATGACTTACTCTGCAAAAAAAATATTTCAGGAAAAGACAATTAGTTATTTGGTAGATAATATTTACTCTGACGAATTTATAGCAAATAAAAATCATGTTCAAATAGCTAGAGAAAATGATA
>CAYSZE010000388.1:0-5000 GCA_964435255.1 uncultured Oligoflexia bacterium | reverse complement strand
AACAAATTCAAAGTTCTTTTGATTAAACTCGATAGTCAGACCTTCATCTGGCAGTACCACGAAATTTTTTACATACTCCCCGCCAAAATGCGCTATAAATCCTGCCCAAAGCCAAGATAAATAGACTTTTGCATTTGGAGTCAAACCTAGCCAAAGCTGTAACGATGACATGACATCGGGATCTTGGTGGCTGCATAAATAGGCTTTTATATTTTTAACATCTAAAATTTCAGAAATAGCTGTTAAAACTGAAGGAAATATTTCTATACCACCAGGGTCCAATAAAATAGCATCGTTATTCACCACAATAGCATACTCATTTGTGTCTATTACACTCGATTTTTTTTGCGGATCTCTTCCGAGCATTACCCATTTGCTGTTGCCATTTTCATAAAGTATTTTACTTTGCATATAAAACTTCCATCAAAAATTTAACAATAAATTTTTTATTATTCTTGATATTTTTTTTAATATTGAAAAAAGTTTATCAATACAATTAATAGTAATTTCAAAAGAATTAAACAAACTTTCACTTAAGGTTTTAATTGCATGATAAGCGTTTCCTTCCAATTGTATCGCTTCTATTTGCAGACAGTTATACACGCCAAACAACTTATATTGAAGTTGCAATATTGTTCTTAAATAAGTTTTAGTTTGATAAATATGCCCTACTAATTCTTTAATTATAGAATAATCATTTGCTTTTAGCTCAACTATTTTTTCTGAAATATGTTTAGCATTTTCTATTAAAGACTTATTCGTATTCATTTCATGATATTTTACATTAAGCATATTATTTGATAATACTTTAAGAGTTAAACCTAAAATAGAATTGACTTCATTTTTATTTTTAACAATAAAGTTTTGCATTTTTTTAGATGAACTTGCTATGTGATTAGAAATTTCTGTATATACTCGAATTGCCTTTCCTGTCTGTCCAGCAGTGACTGCGGCATTCATCGCAATTTCATTTAAACGTTCTGCTTCAATATTAAGAAAATTAAATTCTTTTCTTAAATCTGCTAATATATTAAATAAATTTCTTAAACTGCTCTCTGCGTTCATTTTTTTCTTTCTCAACTGAGTTTTTACAGCTTCTTTTCGTATTTTTTCATAGAAATTGTATAAAAACGTCAAAAAAATAATGATTTACATTTTTTTCCTCTCTTTTTAAAAAATCATAAATAAAAATATGATTGTATTTATAAAATATTAAATATTTAATGTTTTCTTAATTCTCTGCTGCATTAGATTTTTTTCTGACAGTTTATATTTTATGAAGATGATAAATTTACGATACCTACCCAAAGAAGGGGCAAGGCATGAATGATGAGTTTAATGAATTTGTAAATAATTATTTTATTCATAACAAAATTACTGATTTTGAAAATGCATTAAATTTTGATAGCAAAAAAAAAGAACTCGCAATAAAACTTTCTACAATTATAAAAGAAAATATTGAGCAAGTTATTAAAGAATTTTATGACTTTAATTTAAATAATGAAAAAACTAAGAAATTTTTTCGTGGGGCAGCAGAAGTCGAACGTTTAATGAAAACTAACACAAACTATATCCCTTACTTATTTTCTGGGCCTTTTGATTTAGAATATTATAAAGAAAAAATTAAAATTGGCTATTTGCATTTCATGCGTGGTATTCCTAATGATGCTTATTTAGCCTCACTTGGTAATTTAAGCACATCTATCAATAAAATATGGAAAAGTAAATTTACTGATATTATAGAACTTTTTGAAGCTCAGTCTATAACTACCGACTTACTTTTTATTGAAGTTTATTTTACCATTAATACCTATTATTCTTTCTTAGAAAGAAAACTATTTAATGAAGAATTAAAAGTTAAAGAAATTTTGGATAATATAAAAGACGCTTACTTTATTGTTAATAATAATTTAATTATCAGCGATATTGTTTCACGCTCTTGTTATTATATTTTTGAAGACGACATAACAGGTAAAAATTTAGAACACGTATTTACTGATGCAAGAATAAAGCGCGGAGATATTCTTGTTTTAGCAGTAAAACAATATTTTGAAAATTTATTTAATATTGAATCTATTTTTAATATGTTTCCTAAAAATATAGAATTTCATAATAAAACACTTAAATTATCTTACACTCCTATTTTAGATATCAATAAAAAACCCAAAAAAATAATTATATGTGCGACAGATATTTCTGAGCATATTAAAAATCAACAACAAATCGAAGATAATAACGCTAAAAATTTATCCTTAATTAAAATAATTAAACAAAAACAAGATTTCGAAAGCATGTTAAAATATGTTGCTATGAAAAATATAACTCTACTTGATTGTGACGATATCAAAATTGGAAAAATGATACTGCATGAATATAAGAACTTATTTGCAAATTTTGGTTTACTCAATATCTCAACTCTTATTAGCAATTTAGAGTTAGAAATTCTGGAAAAAGAAAATACAGAAAAATTTAACGTTAAAGAGTTTTTATCTTTATCCTGTTGTATGATATCAGACTTATTAAAAAAATATTTAGAAGAAAATTATGAAATATTAGGAATTGCTAGTTAATTAAATAATTATTAAAATTTAACTTCGAAATAATTAGCTACACCTCCTTCATTAAACCACCAACCTGTATTAGAGAATTTTAGCAAGTAATTATGCTTTTGACTTTTATGTATTTCAATTTTACCATGATAAAGAGGATCAACTATTGAGCATTTATTTACACAAAATTCACCAATACTTTGGTCATTAATTTTTATATCAATAACTGTTCCATGCCTCACTTTAACACCTAATATATTCACCCAAGAACAATCAACATTTTTTTCGATTAATTTTAATTGAAAATACCCATTAAAATTTACATCATCATTATTATATATAAATGTATTTTTACCAGGATCTATTAAGTTGTATTCAGAAAATCTTGATGGAAATAATGTATATTTTAAATACGTATCATTTGTAAATTCTATGACTTTATCTGTTATATTAATAACTTCAAATTTGGTATTAGCATATGCGTTATTTAAAAAAAACAAACCACACCCCAAAGAGACTAATAGAATTTTAGTTCTCATATTTTCTCCCGTATTTAATTTTATTAGGTATTATTAAATTTTATTAATTAATTATTATTTTAATACACTTCATATTAGATTTATCATAATTGTAATTAAAAATAAATAAATTTAATTTTTTTATTTTTAAATTTTTTATTAACTATAATTTTAGTTATTATTTATTTATTCTTAAATTTTAATATAAGAAATATTATTTAAATTAGATTTATATTAATTAAATAAAAACTCTAGAATAAAAATTCTTAATATTCTAGAGAAAAAATAAATATTATATACTTCTTAACTTATTTTGTTTTTAAAACTTCAGGCATACTTGCATCCATCCAAGTATTAAGAACGTCATTCGGAGTTAAAAAACTTAAAGCAGCCATTTCATCCCAAGTTCCAGAAGCTATGTTTGGATAATAACCCCCATCTAACAATAAAGAACGGTTGTATAAAGGAGCACTCGCAACAGAATTGTCTAAATAGCAAATACCAGTTCGCAGCTTAAGATTAGAACAAATGTCTATAGTAGATGTTACGTTATAATATGATTTTATCTTTAAATTCTTTTCAATTAAATCGTTTAAATTTTGAAATTGAGCACTATATGTTCCAACACTAGCTGGAATAAAAGTAGCAGAAGCCGCAATAAATTGTTGATTACCATAAAGCAAAGCATATTTTAAGTTATCATCATTTGCTCTTGTTTTCGCTAACGGTAAATTGATCAAACGTGATGTGCGCATGGCAGCGTCCCCATGCGCTGAAGTGCCATCACCAAAGTCATTTAACTTATAGTTTCCAAAACATTTTTTAACCACAGGGCTGTAATTTGCAGTAGGTAAATTTGTCTCTGCATTTACAGCAACGCATGCATTGCCATCGGATGCTTTTTTATTAGTGTCTATGTTATAAAATTTTGCTTCTGGCTGAAATGCAAAAAACTGGGAACCTAATGCTGGAATATTAAATTCAGTTAAAACTTGCGACACTTTTTCTGTGGCATAAACTGCATCAAAAACTTCATCCATTGCTTTTTTGGCAATGAATGATTGCGAATAAGGCACCACAGCATCTTGAGTATTGTGCAAGAAAATAATGGATCCTGGGTATGCTTTTCTTTGCGCAAAAGCAGTTGGTAAGTCTTTCGTTAATAGAGGAAAAGTTTGTTGCATTTTATCAAAATTGTCTTTTAACATTCCCAATGACATAGTAAATTGAAGGCTTTGCAATTTTAAGACATCATCAGTCGTAATTGTAGCGTCATTCATAATTAAATAAGCTGAAGATAATAAATAACCTAAAATATCTTGTAACTGTTCAATTTTTAACCCAGTTTGGCTAAATGCCATAAAGGCTGGTACAATTAAACTGAGCCTATCTGTAGCTAAATTGTTACTAAATAAACTAGTTATTAAATTTTCATTGCCTAAAATTTTAAGCAACTGAATAAAAGCTGGTATTTTTTCTTTAGGTAACAATGGGTTTAAATTAGGAAATGGCACAGAATTAACAATAGTTGCATCTTGTCCATTAATAAGAATATTAAAAATAGTACAGTTGTCTTTATTGGTATTAAAATTACATTTTCCTGTTGCATTTTGCAGAGCAGGATTTTTTAATGCCACTTCTAACTGTTCAGCAATTGTAGTTAGTATTGATTTTTTATCAGTACCAACACTTTGTGAAGCTAATGTTAACGTATTGTAAATATTTTTTAACGGATTTAATTCACCACTTGGTAAGTTATCATTTTTTACAAATTGTGTTACGTTAAAGGTAATTAAATTTAAAGCCTTAAGTAATTCTGGTATATTCTTTGTCCAATCTTGCATGGCAACAGACATATATGGTGCGAGATATACAATATCAGAAGCAGCAGCCCAACCAATTAACGCATTTAATTCTTTATCATCGCGTCCTA
>CAYSZE010000387.1:0-19401 GCA_964435255.1 uncultured Oligoflexia bacterium | reverse complement strand
CTACAGCAGTTTTGGATTACCGATAACCAAAATGTAACGCTAATCTCAAGTGGAGGAGCCAGAACAATCACCATTGGCGATGCCAATAACAACTCAATAACTGGAGCATCGATTACCAACGCCGACATGGTGGTAGAAAGCGGCTCTACCCTGAACATTACCGGAGAAACTGCAGCTGGGGTAATGACCATTACACAAAATAACAGCGCAAATAGCCAAGCAATAATAATAGGAACAGTCCAAGTAAACGCAAATGGTGTATTCACCAAAGCAGCCAATGCCCCGCTCTCCTTCAATGCCGGAGCAACCTACACTCACAACCGGGACGGAGGAGCAATACCAAATATAGCAACTTGTGGTTGATTGATAATAGGCTGGCCAATGACTGTCCCAAAACCACCATAATTTGTAATTGAAAAAGTGCCTCCACGGACATCTTCTGGTGCAAGTTTTTTGCCTCTCGCTTTATCGGCTAAATTATTTAATTCACGTCCTAAGCCAACAAAACTTCTTTCACTTGCATTTTTAATGACAGGAACAATAAGTCCCCAGTCTAAAGCCACTGCGCAACCTAAATTAATATCTTTTTTATACAAAATAGCATCATTATCAATACTGGCATTAACGATAGGAACAGCTTTAATGGCTTCAATGACTGCATGTAGAAAAAAAGGCATAAAGGTTAATTTAAAACCATTCACCGCTTCAAATTTATCGTTATATTTTGCACGAATATCGACAATTTTTTGCAAATCTATTTCAATTACAGAAGTCACATGTGGGCTGGTTCTCTTACTCATAACCATATGTTCAGCAATTTTTTTCCGCATGCCGCTCATAGGCACGCTACTCACACGCACGCCATCAACAAGACCTTCCGATGCCCCACCTGTTACCTTCAAGTGCTCAGAAGTTGCTTTCGCTGCTGGAGCCGTCGCTGCTGCGGCGGCTGATGCAATTAATGGTGAAACAGATTTTGATTCTAATGCAGCTAAAACATCATTTTTAACAATTTTGTTACCTTCTCCAGAACCCTGTACTTTTGAAAGATCAAGTGCGTGTTCTTCTGCCATTTTACGCGCTAAAGGACTAGCATGAACTTTTTGTTGTGTATCAGCTTGTTCAACTTCTTTAGGTGCCGCTTGCACTGCAGCAGGAACAGGTTGTTTAGTTACTTTTTCTTCAGCTGGTGCAGGAGCTACTGCCCCAGGAGAAGCGGCATCATCAATAACTGCCACAACCGAGTTAACACTTACAGTTTCCCCTTCTTTTGCTAAAATTTGCACAAGAACGCCGCTTACGGGAGAAGGGATCTCCGTATCAACTTTATCTGTTGAAATTTCAAAAAGAATTTCTTCGCGTTGTACTTTTTCACCTAATTTTTTATGCCAACGAGTTAACGTCCCTTCTTGAATAGATTCACCCATTTGAGGCATAAGTACATTCTGAGTTGCCATATACAAATATCCTTTTCGTATCAGTTTTTAAATCAAAACAAACACATCATATATTAATTGGGTGTCCCATTGCCGTGTGCGCAGCTTCTTTAATAATTTCTGACACAGTGGGATGCGGATGAATCGTGTGTGCTAACTCTTCAATTGTCATTTCTAAATTATTACCTAAAGCAAATTCAGATATCATTTCACTTGCTTTTGGATTCACGATATGTACACCTAAAACTTCACCATATTTTGAATCAGTTAATATTTTAACAAAACCATCGGCAACATCATCGATGTGCGCCTTGGCAATAGCCGTAAATGGGAATTTAGCTGCTTTATATTCACGTCCAGCTTTTTTAAGTTGATTTTCAGTGTAACCAATACTTGCAATTTCTGGATAAGTATAAATAGCAGCAGGATTAGTTAAATAATTAATGGGGTGACGTTTTTTGCCAACTATGATATCAACCGCATAAAGAGCTTCCGCAGATCCTGTGTGCGCAAGTTGTGGTGTAGGAATGACATCTCCAGCTGCATAAATTCCAGGAACAGAAGTTTGATACGTTTTAAGATCAACTGGTATAAATCCGCGTTCATCTAATTTTATGCCAACTTTTTCTAGTCCAATATTTTCCACATTTGGCGCCCGACCAACACTTAACAACACTTTATCAAAAATACGAGGAGAACTTTCTCCTTCAATCATAACTTCAACTTTGTTACCTTTTGCAGTAACTGATTTAGTTTTTGTACTCGTTAAAATTTCACAGTTTTGTTTCTTTAATGCTTTTGTTAATTCACCAGCTGTTTCATGATCTTCAGTTGGGCAAATTTGATCAGCCATTTCTAATATTGTTACCTTAGTTCCGTAGCGCCCATAAGCTGAAGCAAACTCACAGCCAATAACACCACCGCCTAATACAGCCATCGATTCTGGAACTTTATCCCAAGCCCAAATTTCTTCTGAAGTGACAATATTTTTTCCATCTACTTTTATATGCGGTAAATGGCGGGCACGGCTTCCAGTAGCAATTAAAATATTTTTGCATGAATAAGACGTTTTTTTACCATCGGCCACAACTTCAATTTGACCTTTACCCACTATGGAACCAAAACCTCTTAATACATCTACTTTATTTTTTTTCATTAAATAACTGACACCACTCGTCATTTTCTTAACGATCTCATCGCGTCTTTTATTTACTTGTGGAAAGTCTAGTTCTGCATGTTCTGCACCAGCAATTTTCACTCCATAGCTTGCAAATTTCTTCGCCTTATCAAACATAAGAGCTGATTGCAGCATAGATTTAGCTGGGATACAGCCCACATTTAGACAAGTTCCGCCAAGAGTGGGATCTTTTTCAATGATCGCAACTTTTAAACCAAACTGAGATGCATACACAGCACCTTCATATCCAGCTGGACCACTTCCAATAACAATTAAATCATAATTAGTAGACATTAAAATTTTTCCTCCAAAGATATTAATCCTAAAAATATCCTAAAAAGACACTTGGAATCACCCGCTGTTTGTATGTAGTCTTGCCCATCGTAAAACGCAACTTTGGGAAAGGAAAAGTCCCCCATGCGCGAGATTAAACTACCAAATCAAGATTTTATATTGTCTTTGTCAGAAAAGAAAACCCCCCTCCGCGTTGAATTTAAATGCTCAGGGTTAAAAAATTCCGATTTACCAACTTCAACAGCGCCTGAATTTGCCTTAGTAGGAAGAAGTAATGTAGGAAAAAGTTCGTTAATTAATTTCCTTGCAGGGCAAAAACAACTTGCTAGAGTCAGCAATACTCCAGGAAGAACCCAAACAATAAATTTATTTGCCGCTGAAAATAGCGCTTTTTTTCTTGTTGACCTACCTGGCTATGGTTATGCTGAATCATCACATGCAACGCAAGCACACTGGGAAAAAGAAATGCAAAAATTCTTTGAAGAAAGAACAGGTCTTTTTGCTATTTTTATATTAATTGATATTAGAAGAGAAATTCAACGTGAAGATGAAAGTTTGTCTCGTTGGTTTCAACAATTAGGTTTGAAAGTTATTTGTATTCAAACCAAGTGTGACAAAATACATAAAAGCAAATGGCAACAACTGCGAGAAATACATGCGAAAAAATTGGCACTCCATCCGAGCCAAGTGATTACAACAAGCGCTGATAAAAAATTAGGTTTAAATGAAATATTTCGGAACATGGCTGGATTGCTAGATGCCCTTGATAAAGATTTAGAGGACGAAACTCATGTCACCAAACATGAATAATGATTATACTGGTAAATTCGTATATAAATTAGGTGAGACTTTATTAAATAATGAAGATATCATTTTAACCACAAAACCAAAATTAAATTTTAATAAATTTGGTTATCTAGAACCACAGTCAAGAGAAGACTTATTAAAATATCACCCAGAAGTTGTTTTATATTGCCCACAAATACCTCCAAATACAGGTACAATTGCAAGAATGTGTGCTGCTTTTTCTTGTACGTTGCATTTAATTGAGCCGATGGGTTTTCACATTACTGAGAAAGCATTAAGACGCGCAGGGCTCGATTATTGGGAACATGTAAATGTGTATTTACACAAAAGTTGGGATTCATTTTTAAAAACCCGCTCCCATCGCAGAATTATTTTCGTTGAAACAGGTGGGAAAGAGACTCCCTTTCAGTTTCATTTTCAGCCAGGTGATTTATTGGTTTTTGGTGCTGAAACTTTTGGTATTCCAAAAGAATTGATGCAAAAAGAAATAGAACAAAATAATGCTCAATTAATAACAATACCTATGTTTAATACTGGAGTAAGAAGTCTTAACTTATCAAATACAGTTTCTATTGTGATGTATGTCGCAATTGCAAAACTTCAAGATTGATATTTTTTAAATTCATTTGACTTATTACAATTTTTTTAATATTTTCAGACATATAAATAATAAATGATTAGGATTCTTTCCTATCTTTTCACGTGTTTGTTTCTTCCAAATAATTTAAAGATTTTTTTAGTTTTAGTTCCTTAAAAATGTTTTCTTTTTTTCTTTTCTGGGAGAAAATTATGGTTCTAAACATGATCTCAAAAAATTTAATTCCTATTCAAATAATTGGTGTAGGTAAAGTTGGTTGTGCTTTGCTTCATCTTTTAGATCAGAAGACTTACAAAGTAACAAGCGTTTCAGATTCAAAATATACTTTATCAAATACATTTGGTTTAAATATAGGAGAAATTTTACAATTAAAGGAAAATGAAAAAAAAAATTTAAGGTCATATTCAAAAATTTCTGAATGTTTTGATCTTCTTGCAAATGATATTCAATCTAGTACAGTCATTGATACATCAAATACAAATCTTTTAAATTCACATGAAAATTTCATAAAATATGAAAAACTTTTAAAAGAAAATCATAATTTAATTTTAGCTGCCCGCGATGGGTTATTTTATGGAATAGACATTTTATTAACGGAATATCCAAGAAAAATAGGAATAAACGCCGCTTTAAATGGCATAGGACATTATTTACAAGAACAACTAGATTTTTTAAGAAGTTATTGTGTTTCCTTTCATTCAAGTTGTCATCCTGTCAGTACTTTTCTAATTGAATCCATAGAACAAGGATTATCTTTACAAGATGCTATAGACAAAGCACATGAACTGAATATTTTTGAGCATCACTTACAAGATGAATTAAAAGGTAAGAATGCTTTTATTTCAACGCATCTTATTGCAAGTGCTATATTTGGCAACCGACAAGAATTAAATACCACTTTAGATCATTTAGAAAACATTGATCCCGAATTGCTTCGTTATCGAAAAATGAAAGGAAAAACGACCCGTCTAATAGGAAACGCTTATTCTGATGGCACTATAAAATTAGCTTTTAAAGAAATAGATCCCAATTCTCCTCTTTACACAACACGTCACAATGTATGCTATCAATTTAATTTGAAAAATAACCAAACTCAATTTGCCAGAGGTAGAGGGGTAGGGGTTAAAGAAACAGCACAAGCTCTGTTAGACGACTTACAAAGACTCAATGTTTAGAATAAATTTACTCTGTAATTTGAATATCAAAAACACCTAAATACCCATCATGATAAAACACTCTAACTTGCCATGCACCTGTCATAAATAGCTGCATATTTTCAAGTTTAAAGCATCCCAAATAAATTTCACTTGAAGCTTTAGTCATAATATTTTTAGGGATATCTACACTATGAATGGTAGGGGGCTGGCTTCCATGTCCC
Organism: uncultured Oligoflexia bacterium; assembly: GCA_964435255.1. Taxonomy (GTDB): domain Bacteria; phylum Bdellovibrionota_B; class Oligoflexia; order Silvanigrellales; family Silvanigrellaceae; genus Silvanigrella. The sequence continues at coordinate 13,711 of CAYSZE010000387.1, read as the reverse complement.
ATATCAGGCATATACAAGTCTATTTTATCCACTATTTTAGCTTGTTGAACACAAACTAGAGATTCACTCATATTTTTAGAATTTGGTTTCGTAAAAAACTGCAATCGGCCAAAATATTTTGTATTTTGATTTGACTCTAATTCCAACACTTTTCCCGAATTCTTATCATATGTTGCCATCTTCATTATGATTTCAGTAACTGGTATTTTTTCGTTATTTTTAAAATAAAGAATAATAAATCCTATAATTGAAACAATAACTCCAAATATAAACAAAATTTTAGAGATTTTTGGCATTCGTTTTCTCCTAAATGATTCAAGCTGTCAAAACAAATAAGTATTTAACTTTCAAAATGAAAAAAGAAAAGTTTCCAATCATAATGTAGTGCAACAAATGATTGCGGGATTCCAGAAAATTTTCCAAGAATAATACTTGGTAAAATTTGTTAGGTAAGCTATTAATTACTTTATAGCAACGAATTCGTTGTTTTCTGAACAAATTTAGGAATAAAATGTATTTAAAACAAATAGCACAAAAAACTAAATCTTATTTTTTAGGCTATCACTTTCCAGATGAAAATAGGACAAAGTTGTTTTGGCTCATACATTTACGTTGGATAGCCATTTTTACTTTATTAATTATTTTATATTTAGTTTATCAACTTGAATGGATTCAAAATTCATTTATATTTCTTTATATTTTAACCCTCTTAAATTTAACAATACTAAATATAGGAACACTTATTTTATCTCACAAGTTAAAATATATTTCCTTAAATTTTGTTTTTTTTCAACTCATAATTGACTTAAGTGCCATAACATTTTTATTAATAATTACCGGAGGTATTTGGAATCCACTTGTACAAATCATTTTTTTAAATGTTATTTTAGGCGCTATCTTATTAAGAAAAATTCAAGCACTCATTTTTTTTATCTGTACTATTTTAAGTGTTTTAATTTTACATTCGCCTAATTATATCCCACCTGCATTCAGCATTTATCCTAATAAAAATCCGCTTCTTTTGCCTGGACAATTAATTATCTGTAGTCTTATTTTTATTTTAACACATTGGATTTCATACTCACTTACAAAACAAAAAAAATATTCTGAAATTTTATTAAATGAAAATAGTCGGCTAGACAAATTAAGAGCTCTAGGTGCTCTTTCTGCTGGTTTTTCACATGAATTTGCCACACCTTTAAATACTATTAAATTAAGAACAGAACGATTGTCTAGAAAATTAGCTCCTTTAGAAACTGATGATCTGGTTGCTATTCAAAAAGCAATTTCCCAATGTGAAAATGCTATTAGACAAATGCATAATAAATCTTTATCAGATGAAAATACTCTATTTGAAAGAAAAAACATATATGAGCTGCTGGAAAAAATTATTTTTAGTTGGAAAAATAAGAAGCAAAATCTTATTTTTGCGCCTGAATTAAAAATAAAAAGCATTGAATGCAAAATACCTGTCTTAGCATTTACCAAAGCTATGATCGATATTTTAGATAATGCTCAACAAGCAAATAATTCTAATTGCCTTGCCATTTTTATTAGTATAAAAAAACAAGAAAATTTCTTGGAAATATCAGTAAAAGATAATGGCCCAGGTTGGCCTCAAGTCATTAAAAAATATGCAGGAAAGCCATTTTTAACAACCAAAGAAAAAGGAGTTGGTTTAGGTCTTTATAATGCTTTTTCATTAGCTTCGGCTGTAAATGGAAAATTTATTTTATTAGATAATGAAAATGGCGGAGCTTGTGCGCAGTTTTTAATCCCCATATTTGATGAAAGATAAGTTTTTATGAAGAAAAAAAATATCTTAATTCTTGAAGATAATGAAGACTTTAGAGCTGCTTTAAAAATAGAATTTGAAGAAAAAGGATTTGAAGTTATTGCTGCTGAAAACATCACTGAAATTCCCAAGAATAATAATACTATTGATTATGCGGTAGTTGACTTACGACTTAAATATGAAAATGGAATACAGGCCATTGAGCTTTTACAAAATTTAAACCCCCACTGTAAAATTGTGATGTTAACTGGGTACCCTAGTTTAGCTACAGCAGTAAAAGCTATCAAAAAAGGAGCGATAAACTATTTAACTAAACCAGTTAATTTTCAACAATTAGAACAAGCTTTATTTGAAGGTGAATACAGAGAAAAAATTCAAATTCAACAAACTAGTTTTGTTTCTCCATCGTTAAGTTTAGCTAAACATGAAAGAGAATATATAGAGTATATATTATCAGAATGTAATGGAAATATAACAAATGCAGCTAAAAGGCTTGGATTACATAGACAAAGTTTACAAAGAAAATTAAAAAAGTATCCACCAAAAAAATAAATTAACCTCGAAATCTTAGGATGAATTCGAGGTTAAAATAAACCATTTCTTACTTTTTAGGTACTGTAATATTTAAATTTACTACCATGTTTTGAAATACATTAGGATCATGCCAATCTATAGCTTGCATGTAAAATGAGCCTATATAATTCCCTTCAGGTAAGGATGGATTTAATGATGATAAATATTTGATAAGGAAACCTTTTGAAAAATTACCTTGTTGATTTGGACTACAATTTATTCCAACAGCAGTCGTTAAAGGCCAGTTTGCATAAGTTGGGCAATTTTGTGGTGTACTATGACCTACTAAAGTCACTTCATATGAACCCACAGTTTTAGGATCATAAACTTTTACTTTAAAAAGAGGTAACTCTTTTCCTGTGTCTCCTCCCCAAGTAATAGTATGAAATTCATTTTTCTTATAATTGGGTAAGACATATCCTACAGAATGATTTTCTGGAATTAGTGTATTAAATAAACCTGTTTTATCTAATATAGCTTGCGGTGTTTTTCCATCAAATGTTAAATCGAATGAAACAAAATTAAAATTAGTTGGTTTAAATCTATTTTGTAAATCTGTGTAACCAAGTACAAATGTTCCTGCTTTTTCACTAGTTACATTTAAATAAAATTTATTACCATTTGCTGAAGAAGTATATACAGCTGAATTATCAAGAGCTGAAAGTTTTTTATCAGAACTTACTTTAAACACTAATGGTGTTGGTGATGTTGCATTTAACGTCTCTGAATTTATAGCTAAATTATTCAGTGTAATTGTACAATTTTTATTATAACTTAATTTTACAATTAAATTCTGGTTGTTTAAAACCTGATTACTTGGTGCACTCATACCATCACAAAGAACAGATAATTTTAAACTAAATATAGGAGTAGCAAAACCATCAATCAAGCTATCAGAATTCTTACCAATAACTTTATAAATATCTTGTAATATAAGACTTGTTTCATTAGCAGGAAGCGTCGCTATTGTAATACTAGAACCAAAAGCATCACCTTCTTTCAATCCTAAAATTTTAGCTTTGCTCACTCCGTTAGTTTTACCTGCAATAATTTCTATACAATTCGTCAACTCTTGTGGTTTATCTTTTAAACCATTTAAATTACATCTATATACAGAGCCCGTTCTTTTGCCAGAATCATCTTTTCTGCCCATAGCTCCAATATAAATATAATTATCCAACACTGCTATAGCTGAACCAAAATTATCATTTACAGCCAATTTCAATTCATTAAAACTTTTTTGATTTTGACCACCAAATGCTTCCACACAATTTTTTCCATCAAAATCGCATTTAAAAACAGAACCAGTGTCATATAAATCGGAACGATTTGTTGGACCACTGTCTCTTCCAACGGCACCCACAAAAATATTTTCATTTGAACCAGCTATGCTGTAACCAAAATTATCATTTGTGATTAAATTTAATTTTGCAACATCAAAAGGAACACAATTGGAACCATCAAGGTTACATTTAAAAACACGACCATTGCCCGCATTTTTATTTTTAGCTCCAATGTACATAAATGATTTTGTAATATATATACTTGAACCAAAATTATCAAAACCTTGTAAATCTTTGCGAATTAAATTGGTCTGATTTTTTCCACCCATGATTTCAGAACAATTTGTACCATCTGCATTACATTTAATGATGCTGCCCATATCATATAAACTTGATTGAGCTGGTGTACCACCATCTCGTCCAACGGCACCAGAAAAAATAGCCGTATCAGTAACAAATAAACTGCTACCTAAATTATCATTCGTGATCAATTTGACATTACTTGTATCAATAATGGAACAATTTAAACCAGAAAGGTCACATTTGTATATAGCACCATTTGGATTATTCGCTTCTACAACATTAGACATATTGTATCCACTTTTATTATTAGAACCAACATATATAGAATTTGAGTTTACAGAAACACTTGTACCAAAAGCACCATTTTGATCTAAAGATAAGTTTGATGCAGTTGTAAAACCTGAAATACCACCTAACATTTCAATACAATCATTGCCATCTAATGAACATCTAAAAACAGAACCTGTTCCGTTACGACCTTTAGCACCAATTAATAAAAAATTTTGATTATTACCAGAAGGATTTGAGTTAACAACATTGGCTGTTGAATTGGCAGAATCATTGTTACCACCACCTCCACCACCGCCTTTAGAACATGAGAGCATACTGACAATAATTATAAAAATACCAGAATATTTTAACATCTGGGACCCAGATTTTTTATCAAAATAGTGCATATTTCCTCCTAGTCACTATATCAAACAGATAAGTTTTCGGTGTCTTTATGAATTATTTTGATAAGTATTTTTATTTTTTTTATCCTGACATTTCAAACTATTAACAACTTTAGATGTTTTTAGTTTGAGGAGGTTTTAAAAAATAGCTTAATAGTGCAACAATACAAACAGCGATCAATATATAACTTGGTGAAGCAATTTGCTGAGTTTTTTCAATTAATGTCGTTGCTAACAAAGGAGTAAATCCACCCAAAAAAGCAAAAGCCAAATTATAGCTTAAAGCAGCACCTGAAAATCTTATTAACGGAGGAAATGATTGAATTAAAATATACATAGCAGAAGCTGTTGCTGCTGCTGTTCCTATTACCATTAATATATAACATAATAAAATAGGTAAATATGCATTAGGGGAAAAACTTACAAAAATAGGATAAACAAATAATAGAAAAATGAGACAAGAAAACTTAAATACTTTATCAGCCCCAACTTTATCTGAAATAATTCCAAATATTATATTTGCAACTGAATAAAATAAAACTGCTATTGAATTTATTTTTAATAACTCACTAGAATGAAATCCATAATAAGTTTTTAAATAATTAGGCAAATATAACATAAATAATGATACAGAAACAGCAACAACACCCAAAGCAGAAGAGGTTTTTAAAATTAGAATTTTATAGTTTTTTATAACTTCTTTAATAGGAATTTTTATAATATTTCGTTTTATTTTATTAAAAACAGGGGTTTCTTGTAAAAAATTTCTCAAGTAAACACCAAATAGTCCTAAAACTCCACCTATAATAAATGGAACTCTCCACCCCCAATTGGTAAGTTGTTCTGTAGTTAATATAGTAGTTAGAATATAACCCATAGATGATCCTAAAAATGTTCCAAAAGTAACACCAAAAAATAAACAACCACAAGCTAACCCGCGGTATGACTTTTGAACATTTTCATAAATATAAGTCAGTGATCCTGGAATTTCCCCACCAATGGCAAGACCTTGCAAAAAGCGACAGCCTACTAATAAAATTGAAGCTAATATGCCAACATGCGAGTATGTTGGTAACAAACCAATTAAAAAAGTAGGAACAGCCATTAAAAAAACGGCTAAAATAAATGGCTTTTTTCTCCCCTGCCTGTCTCCAATGTGACTAAAAAGAAACCCACCTAGAAGTCGCGCAAAATACCCACAAGCAAATACAGAATAGGTTAAAATCAAAGTAGATATGCTAGAATGTTGAGGAAAAAAGATTTCAGAAATAATATTAGCAAAATAAACATACACGACAAAATCATAAAATTCTAATGCACTTCCGATAGCTGAAACTGCAAATATTTTAATTTCTTGTTTTGTTAATTTATTATCTTCTGTCATTATTTGATCTGTTTTTTTTAGCATAAAATTCATTTAATTAACCTTAACCTAGTCCTATAATAAAAATATAAATATAAAAATTATTCTTCTTTTTCTTCTTCATTTTCACTAATTGGAATATTTTCAAATTCATCTGTTTCTTCTACTAACATTCTATTTCTTGCATCCAAAGGTTCTCTTAACAGAATTTTTTGCAAGCGTTTTGCCTCAGCTGCGATTGCAGGATCAAATTCATCTAAACGCGCACAGCTTTGTAAAAACGTATAAAAGCGAAATAAAACATTCATACAATCTCCAGCAGAAAAATATTTAGAAGAGTGTTCCTCAACTAAATCTTCCCACTTTGTTTTTGGATTAAGCCATAATCGCACAATTGAAGCTGCTCCTAAATTAAATTCTCTAAAAGTCAGTTCTGCCGTAGAATTTTCTTCCCACTTTTTGGGTTTGACTTCATCATACAACTCTGGAAACAAATAAGTCGGATAATACTTATCTATTAATTTAGGAATATTTAAATCATTTAAAAAATGCATATCAGCAAATGTTGTAGGAATTTCTTTAAAATGCGCCGCTCCAAAGGCAGACATAGCTTGTAAATAATCACTAAATGTGTCTTTATTTATCAGTCCTTGGGCAAACCAATTTGCAATAATAAGACCACCTGCTTGTGGAAAATGCCGCGCTAAATTTCCCATTAAAGTTGGAACAGAACCATCTAATGCTTTTACATCCTGTAAATGTTGTATAATTTTATTCAACATGCTTTGACTCGCTGATTGCATTAAGCCATGGCATATTTTTTTTGCCGCACACTTATTGCAAGCTATCGCTGAGCGTTTCTTACCACTTTGAAATAATTTATATGTGTTTGGAATATCATCACATTCGATATGTTCTAACTCATATTTTTGATACAAAGAAGCAGACAACAGGTCATGATCGGCTACAAAAACTTGTGCGGAATCTTTGGTGCGCATAAAAAAAGATTTTTGATAAAACATTGATAAATAAGCAATACTTTGATGCTGTCCTAAAATACCTATGACGGTTGTGGGATCAAATTTTAACGAGCTTTTGCATTTTTCACGCTCTTTTGGTTTTTGTGATAGATATCTTCCTATATTAAGCCAAAGAGAAAAACCTTGCTTGTCATGGCCACGACGCCCCGCTCTACCAAGCATTTGCATAATTTCAGTATTTGAATAAATAGTTTCGCCACCTTCACTAGGTCTTGATTCGTCAGAAATAAATGCACTTCTAACCGCAAAATTCACTCCTAAGCTGATCCCCATTGTTCCACAACACACCCGTAGTAAACCTTCTTTTAGCAAGGTTTCAATGGCCACTCTACCAGGTGGAATCATGCCACTATGATGATATGCTATCCCAAAACGGGTGACCAATTTTTGTAATTCTGTAGGAACATATTCAAAGCCTGATAAGGTTTTTAATCTTTCTCTTAATTTTATTAATTCTTCGCCATCCGCTTCTTTTCTAATTTGTTTCGAAAAACTTAATGCTAAACCTTCGACATCTCCTCTTCTACCTGCATAAACAACAATCGGACCCATTTTTTGTTCAAGTGCTTGAAATAAAGGAGCAGTCAAGGTTTGATATACTTCACGCCCACGAAATCTTTTATTTTCCTTACGTTTCAATTTATTTAATTTTATAATATATGCTTCATCTTCACTATTTATTGGTAAATCTTCTGCAAATATCCAACCAAATTTTGTATAAATTAAATGCACTAAAGGAACGGGTCTTTTTGTTACTTTTATAACTTCGGATTCTTTGCCAGTTAAAAATTTAATCCATTCAGCAAAATCATCACTATTTGGTACACTGGCAGACAACAATACTAACTGACTCTCTTTCGGGCTTAAAATTAAAGATTCTTCCCAAGCACTACCACGGCTTTCATCTTGTAAAAAATGATATTCATCGTAAACAACAACCCTGCGGCTCATATTTGGTTCTATGCCAAGTAAACTATTACGATACGTTTCAAGAGTTGCGAGCATAATAGGAGCAGATAAATTTTCTTTAAAATCACCTGTATTGATACCTACCAATTCTCTGCCATATTTTTCAGAAAATTCACGATATTTATCATTACTTAAACTTTTTACGGGACTGGTATATATGAGTTTAACACCTTCTTTTAAGCGATATTCTAATAACGCTTCAATTACTCTAGTTTTACCAGCAGATGTAGGAGCATCGACGATGACATTTTTTCCAGCTAGAAGAGCTTGTAATGCTTGAAATTGCCATTCATCAAGCAACATACCACTCGGTGTTCTGCGTACAGATGACGTTGCCACACTGGTTTCTGAGACTATATTTACCTGATTTTTAATATTTTCTTTATATTTAGCAAGAGCAAACCCTCTTGTTGGTTTTGACAATAGCGTTTCTTCTTTTTGCTCGCACACACTAGAAGACACTCTTTCTTCAATCAGGGGTTTTTGCGCTTTTTTTTCTTTTAAATAAGACTTTGTCGGTTGAAATTTAGGTATTGTACCAGGTAAACTAAAAGAGCCTTTTGATCCCGTTTCTGTTTCTCCATGATGAGTTGTGGTTAAAATTCCTAATTCTTCTGCAGAAGCTGTGCCCGCAAGTAAAGAGTTTAATTTAGCTTGGGTAGACTGTACCAAATTTTGCATGAATTCTTTGCCAAATCGGTTTTCTAAGTAGTCATCAAAATCAACATTTGCAATTCTATTTTTTTCTTTAAAATGAAAATGATTTTTTTTCTCGGCATCTCTAAATTTACTATGAAACCCTTTTTTACGATGCTCATAACCTTTTTCATGAGATCCCTTGCCTTGGGAAGAAAATTTTGGATTTCTAGATTTTTTTTCTTCAATAGCTCTATCATTGAATCTATTTCCACTTTTAGCTTTCTTTTTCAAAACTTCCTCCAAAATTCCACTGCATAGGGGAATAAGAATTTATCCTTTTAACAGCTTTGAAATATACAAAGAAAAAGCAACAATATCCAGAACAAAGATTTGAATTTAAAATTTCAAATGTGGTTACTTATTTTGAGCAAATTGCTCTTAACTAATCCATTTTAAATTTTAAAAATAAAGGATAAATTTGCAGAATATTCATTAAAATTTACTTTCGTTTGGTCAAAATCTTGTTTAAAATTTGTTTCATTAACAAGGGTAAAAATTGTTCCAGAATAGTTTAATTCATGGTATTGGTATTTTAGCCCTAATCCAATTGCTAAATTATTATTCAAATTAATAGTGTTTATCAGTTCAGAGCCCCATATCTGCTGCTGCGCTAATGAAAATTTTGACAATAAAGACGCTTCATTACTTTGGTAACGCACATTTCCTAAGATATTTAACTTTGAGTGGTTATAAATTGAATAATGTCCTAATAAAAATATTGAATAAATTGTACCAAATTTTAAATTTATTCCAACTATGGGAGAAAAAGTATAGGACTCATATTCTGCTTTTAGCTTATAGAAATACTCATTACTACTTACTACATTACGACTGGTCAATTGGTAATAATCAGCACCCATGCCTAATACGGGTGACACAAAAGAACAAGGGGTCATGGAAAATAAATATTGTATATTAAAATGATATCCTAAAAATGGATTTTTAATTGGAAATTTTTTTATACTCTTTAAAAAAGGATCAATGTAGGAAAAACCAGCTTGAAAAAAAAAGGCTTGTCTTTGTTTCATATTTTCTGCATAAGTTTTAGACAGGGAATAAGCAAGAACAGGATGATAAAATACAAATAAAAAAACGATTACATATCTTAACACAGAATTCCTTTTCATAGATAAGATAACTCATTTATCTTGGAAATAAAAAAGGGTTATTTTAAAATAACCCTTTTTTATTATAAGCTGTAAGAAGCAATTAAGTTTGCTGAATACTCATTAAAGCTGCCAGTAGAACTACTGTTTTTCTCGTATTCAAATTTCACTTCATGTCTATTTAAAGTAGCACCAAGACCTAAACTAAAATTGTCTACAATTTCATAAGTACCAATTAAACTAACACCATAGATAAAATGGTTGCTGACTTTCACATCCGCAGGCTTAAATAAAGAACTGTAATCAGCTCCTGTTTGATTGTCTTTTGTAGTTAATTCAGGTTTGACATTATTATAAACGCCATAGCCTAAATTAAGTAAAGTATAGATTGCAAGTTTTGAAACTGGTGTAAACTTATAACCAAAGTTCCCCATAATTGCCAAAGTATTAAATTTTTGTTTATATGTAGAAGTAGTTAAATTTCCAGCATTAGTTATTCCAGGAATATCAACAGAATTAGAATTCATTTGATTGTAGTTCACTCCTAAACCAACAACAGGTGAACCCATTTCTGTTTTCATTATAGAATATAGTGCACTGGCATTTATATTAAAGCCATTAAACGTAACAGATTTATCAGTAACTCTTTCTTTAAATCCATTATAATGTGAATATCCTGCACTTGCTAAAACATCGACTCCTATTTTTGAATTTTCTTGAGCAAAAGCAAAATTTGAAACAACTAGAGATCCTGCTAAACAAATTAAAGCATTACGTCTCATAAATTCTCCTTATTTTTTTAAAATAGCCTACCAAAATTGTAGGATGTTATGAAATAAACAAAAAATAAGAAAGAAACAAATTTTGTAGATTTTGCAAAGAATTTGATTTCAATTTTTGAGGACAATTAATTCTTAATTATCTAATACAACTAAGAATTAATTAAGATGCTAATATTACTTAATTATATATTACTATGATTACAATGTCTTATATTTATATAAAACTATATTTCAAATGCTATTTTACACTTAAAATATAGTTTATTTTAAGTTATTATTTTAATTTATGAATTAGATAATAAAAAAAAGAACCATAAATTTTAAACACGTTCAATAATCATTGCTATACCTTCACCACCACCAATACATAGTGTGGCAAGACCATATTTTTTCTTATATTGCAGTAAAGAATGCACAAGAGTGGTTAAAATACGTGCACCACTGGCACCTATAGGATGCCCAATAGCACATGCTCCGCCATGTATATTTACTTTTGTGTGAGGTATTTCTAATTTTTTCATCGCAGCTAACGTTACTAAAGCAAATGCTTCATTTATTTCAAAAAGATCTATTTCATTAGCTGAAAGCTGCGCTTTTTGTAATGCTCTTTGCATCGCCGTTACAGGCGCTGTCGTAAACCATTTTGGTTCTTGTGCATGCCCTGCCCAACTCACTATTTTAGCTAAGGGCTTTAAATTATATTGTTTCACAGCTTCTTCGGAAGCTAATACGAGAGCTGCAGCACCATCATTTATTTTTGAAGCATTTGCCGCTGTGATAGTCCCCTCTTTTTCGAAAGCAGGTCTTAATTGCTCCATTTTATTTAAATCTGCAGCTTGTGGTTCTTCATCAGTGTCCACAACTGTCGTTACTTTACCATTAACAACAGTTACTGAAGTTAATTCATTTTTAAACAACCCATTTTCCATAGCTTTTCGCGCTCTTAAATAACTTTCTTTCGCAAACTGATCTTGCTCTTGTCTTGAAAAATTAAATTCTTTTGCACACAATTCTGCACAATTTCCCATATGTATATTATTATAAGGATCCCATAAACCATCGTGAATCATTGTATCCATAATTTCTTTATGCCCCATGCGCATCCCATCTCGCGCTAGTGGCAAACAATAAGGAGCATTAGTCATACTTTCTTGTCCACCAGCAACAACTATTTCTGAATCGTTTAAGAGAATAGATTGTGCTGCTAGAACCACCGCTTTTAATCCACTGCCACAAACTTTACCAACTGTTAATGCTTGTACTGATTCAGGAAGTCCAGCATAAAGAGCAGCTTGTCTTGCTGGTGCTTGCCCGACTCCTGCTGTTAATACTTGGCCCATAATAATTTCATCAATGTGCGTATTGCTAATACCACTCGCTTCAATTGCTGCTTTTACTGCAATTGCTCCTAATTTTGGAGCTGAATAGTTTTTAAAAACACCTTGAAAGCGCCCAACAGGAGTGCGTTTTGCTGAAACAATATAAACAGTTTTCATATCAACAGTCCTTTATTTTTCAATTCCACCCAATTGCAATATAAAACGATATTCATTTTGCGCTATGGGCAAAATAGAGAGCCTTTGCCCTTTACGTAAAACAAGCATACTTTGAAGTTCTTTATATTCTTTTAATTGATTTAAAGAAACAAACTGTGGAAATTTTTGTGGTTTACCTATCGTAACACCAAACCACCGCGGACTTGCAAGGGTCGCTTTAGGATCAAAATATTTTGATTGCGGATTTAATGCAGATAAATCAGGTGTAGCACCTTCAAGAACTTCAGCAACCCCTGCTATTCCAGAAGGTGTTGCATTTGAATGGTAAAATAAAATTTTATCACCCTTAATCATTTCATTTAGCATGAAATTTCGCGCTTGATAATTTCGCACACCATCCCAAAATTCTTTTTGCTCTTGCCGTTGCAAAAGATCATCAATTGAAAAAACATCAGGTTCTGTTTTCATCAACCAGAACCTTGAAGGTAAATAATCATTTATATTTTTTTGCGACATTTACTTTTTTAAATTTCCTATAGCTGAATTTTCAAATTGCGACATGACTTTCAAATTGGAAACACTTTTAATGCGTTTTTCCGCAAACCGTTTTGCCGCTTCATGCGTCGTGATCCCTAATTTATCAGACTCCGTAAAAATAGTTTCTAATGTAGCTGCAATCCGTGCCACTTCCGATTCTACTTTTTCTAAATTATATCCCGTAATTTCATTTGCAACATTAATCAACCCACCAGCATTTATCACATAATCAGGGGTATACAATACTTTCATATCCATTAACATTTTTGCATGTTTCTCTTCTTCCTCTAATTGATTATTAGCACAACCAGCAATAATTTTAACTTTTAGATGCGGTATTGTATTTGTATTTAAAGTTGCTCCGCGTGCACAAGGAGCATAAATATCAGCATCTAGAGCAAAAAGTTCTTTTTCAGTTACAATGGTTGCACCAAATAGAGCATGGATTTCTTTTAGCATTTTGTCATCTATATCTGTTACAAACAATTTTGCACCTTTATCATGCAATAATTTGCATAAATGTTTTCCAACTGCTCCGACTCCTTGGATAGATACTTTTATGCCATTAAAATCATTCTTACCCAGTCTGTGTTTTAATGCTGCTTGCATGCCAAAGAATGTCCCACGAGCAGTCATAACACTAGGATCACCACTCCCCCCCAACCCCGCAGACACTCCTGTCACAAATTTTGTTTCAAGACGAATATGATCCATATTTGTCACGTTGGTATTCATATCTTCAGCTGTTATATACCGACCACCTAGTGATTGCACAAAACGTCCAAAAGAACGGAACATTTGTTCTGTTTTTTGTTTTGGATCGGCTATAATAACTGCTTTTCCGCCACCTAAAGACAATCCAGCACAGGCAGCTTTGTAAGTCATTCCGCGACTCAGTCGTAAGACATCGGTAAGAGCATCGTCTTCATTTTCATAAGGTAAGAGTCTGGTTCCCCCCAAGGCTGGTCCTAAAGTGGTATCATGAATTGCAATAATTTCTTTTAAGCCAGAAGTCGGATCATGGCAAAAAACAACTTGTTCATGACCCATTGATTCAACTTGAGAAAATAGCTTCATAGAAAAACTCCTTA
>CAYSZE010000386.1:0-8728 GCA_964435255.1 uncultured Oligoflexia bacterium | reverse complement strand
GGAAGATCTTTACGCAATTCCATATTTCTAGTGTCATGAAATGCTATTATTGTTTTAACTTTTTCAGGAATTTCCCAACTATCTAAAGCACGAAAACCTAATTTAGAATGCGGTTCTAAACCCATTTGACTTTCTGTGGTGGCAAAATCGATTTGGTTTTCAATGCAATGTTTGGCCATTTGTGTAAAGTTTTCATTAAATAGACTCGCTGTTAATGCAAGCCCCACATCGTGCATGAGACCTGCCATTTGCACTTCAGACACAAAATCAGGTGCTATTTTCTTAGCAAAGTTTGAACTTAATAAACTGACAAAAGAACAATGGCGAATAAAACTATTAAATTCAAAAGTTAGAGAGTCTTTAAACACAAATGTACTTTCCAAAGCATGCAACACCATAATTTGTCTTAAATTATCATGTCCTATTCTAGCTATAGCTGCTTTTAAATCACTTGTAGGTGAACCACGTCCTAATAAAAACAAACTTGAATTTGCTAATTTGAGAATACTAGCTGAAATTGCTATGTCTCTTGATAATGACTTAGCAAGAACTCCGGTGTCAGCATTCGGATTATACAAATACACCAAACACTCACGTGCAACTTGGGGCATAGCAGGTAATTTAAAATCCGCAGGTAAAAACATTTTCATAATAAAATCTCACCTATTAGTATTATGTTGCGATCATCGACTTATTATTTTTTTTTCTAATACGGCAAATTTTAGAGGTGATTATGAATTTGATCTGGGAAAAAAAATCCGCACTAAGTTATGAAATAGTATACTGATAAATTTTCAGCTTAATATTTATATGAAATGATTTTGATAAGTTACTATTAATGGTGATTTGAGTTTTCTTCATTAATATCTTGAAATAATTGTAAAATGATTAATATAACGACAGCAAACATACAAACAGCAGTAACCCATGAGCCTAAATAGATAGCCGCGATAACGGTTGGAACAGCAAGAACAAGCCCATATCCATTTGGAGCAACTGACTTTGCCTGTGCATCGGCACCAGCAATAGCATAAATAAAAGTCATTAAAGGAAAAGCAAAAGTTACAAAGACAACCCAAGTATGATCTAACTCATTGTTTTTATTAAAATGAGGAAGCAATTTAATGATCCCGATGACCATACAGATAAGACTTAAAGCAGCAGCCAGAAGAGAGTTCATATTCTTTTTCATCATTATACCCCCCATACATAAAGTTTAGGAATTTCATACAGGAGTATACATCAAGACAAATAAAGACGGTAGACGTGCAATGATTTCTTATATTTACATTAACTCATTATTTCTGATGATAATTTCAGCAATATTTTTAGTATTATAATTAGGAATTTGGTACGCTAGACAGCTCTTTTTAAATTTATTATAAGTTACCCAAGCAGTTAATCCCTGAGTTTTATAAATTTTTAAAGCACATTTAGCATTTTTTAATGGATTATAAAGATCTGCTTCATTTAAATTACAGTCTTTCATCCAAATATCATTTATTTGTAAGAGCCCATGATCTTTAGTATTATTAGTATTGTGACGATTTACAGCACCTGGTTTAAAATTCGATTCATATTCTGCTAAACACGTCACTACAGGAACGATTTCACGAGGAAATCCTGCTTTTTCCAATGTATAAGCAACTTGCTCTTTAGTTAATTGGCGGTTTTTATTCAATTTGGTTGACTTTCCTGTTTCTAGTGCAAACACATTAAAACTTAAAAGAAAAGTAACTAAAGTTAAAATAATTTTCATTTTTGAACCTCTTGCAAAACCCTTTAGAGTGTAGTGCTATTGTGAAATAGAACTCATTCTAACGCTTTAAAACAAAGCATACTTCGATATAAGCAAAAGGTGTGCCAAATATAACAAGCTGATATCACATAACGTTACAAATACATTACAAATGCTTCTGCCAAATAAATAAACAATCTCTTGCTCTCTGATTAATATTTTTACAATTGTAGGATATTTTGTCTCTCTTGGCATAATAATACTTGGTATGTTAGCTTTCTTTGTTTATCTGAACTAAGTCTAAATAGTGAGAAAGATAATGAATTTTTCAAATATGGAATTAAAGAAACAGAATATGACGCATAAGTATGAATCTGGTAAAAGATTAGCCACTTTTTATGACAATAAATTAAAACTACTAGATAACCGCATAGCAATTTTGAGATTAATCAGTACTATTACTTTATTAGCAGTTATTTTTAGCTTATTTGATAAAAATCAAATTCTCTTGAACAGTTTTTTCATTTTATCTTTTCTAATTTTTTGTTTAGTTACTTCTTGGCTACATAATACAATTCAGACAAAACAAAAAAAGTGGAATGCAATTTCTAGCAGTTACCATTTAACTATAGCTAGAATAGAAAGAAATTTTTCATTATTAAATGAATACAAATCTCCCTGGCATGAAAGTATTATCAAAGTTCCTGAAGGACACATTTATTCGCATGACTTAGATATTCACTCTCATTTGTTTAAACTATTAGACACTTGTACGACAAAAGAAGGCACACAAAAACTTTTTCATCTTCTTATGACTGGTGGTATTTCACCAGAATCTCTTGAGACAATTAATAATAGAACTGTGAAAGCAAAATCTTTAGTTCGAGAACCTATACTATTAAGAAGAATGGAAACATTAAAGTTATCTGAAAGTTCTATAGAAAAAATTGAAAAAAGCCCTGCAAATAAAGAAGAAGAATTTCAATTTACAACAAAAAAATCTATATTTTATATTTTATTTACTGTTCTTAATTTATTTACTTGGACAATTTTATTAATTCCTGCCATTCTAAAATATCTACAACTAGGACTGACTGAACCGTTAATTCAAGGTTTACTCACCTATGGACTGTTTTTAATATTAGGTATTTATATTTTTAGCCCAATTACTAAAAGCGCTGAAAAAATAGCTTATTCTTCGAAAAAAATTGAGCTTATTATTAAAACATTAAAAAATAATTCAAGAATAAACGAAACATTAAATTTATCTTTTTTATCTACAGCTTCATTAAAAAAAATAAAAAATTTAAACATATTATTAAGTCTTCTCGATTTAAGAGGAAACATTATTTTTTGGATCACAATGCATTTATTCTTTCCATTTGATGCAGTATTATGCTTATTATTAGAAAGAAAAATGAAAAATTTAAACAACGAAATGAATAACTGGGAGCAAGAACTCCATCAATTTGATCTTCTTTGTGCTTTTGCTAGATTTAAAATAGAAAATCCTAAAAGTCATTTTTTAACTTTCTCTGAAAGATCTTCTGTTGATAATAAAATTATAGCAATTGAAAATATAGGGCATCCTCATCTTTCAGATAAAGATAGAGTCACAAATTCCATTAAATTATCATTAAATTCTCCTGTTGTTCTTTTAACAGGTAGCAATATGGCAGGAAAAAGTGCTTTTTTAAGAACTCTTGGCACAAACTTATTATTAGCAAATATTGGTGCTCCTATTATTGCTGATACATTTCAAATGGCACCATCAAGAATTTTATGCGCTATTCGTATAGACGATTCTTTAGCCGAAGGAACAAGTTATTTTTATGCAGAAGTTAAACGCTTAAAATTTATTTTAGAAGCTTTAAATAATACGCAACAATCGACTCCTGGTTTTTTCCTTATCGATGAAATCTTTCGAGGGACAAATAATAAAGAACGATATATAGGCAGCTTTAATATCATTTTAGATTTATTTACTAAAAACTCTTTTGGTTTTATTTCTACCCACGATTTGGCTTTAGCTGAAATAGAAAAAACTGATCATAGGTTAGTAAATATGCATTTTAAAGAACATATAGAAGAGAATAAACTCGCATTTGATTATAAATTAAAGGATGGCCCTTGCCCAACAACAAATGCTCTGTTCATAATGCGACAAGAAGGCTTACCTGTACCAGCAACTGAAGTTTAATTAACATTTATTTATTATTTTTCATAAGTCGTAGTTGATGAATTTAAATAGTGAACATTTTTTTTCTGTAACTGCACCTTACAGACCTTTTCTAACCAATTTAGTTGTTTGGTTACATTTTTATCATCCAAATTATTACTTTTGTTACATGCTTCTTTTATAAAAGGATTTCCATGTGGCAAAATAATAGTGTTATTCTGAAAGCGAAACAAAGGTTCAGGATTTAAAATTAAATTATCTTTAATAGATAGAACTTTTATTTTAGTTAATTTCGATAATTTATCAACACTTTTTATTTTATTTGAACTTAAAAATAGCCATTGTAATTCTTTAAAGCTATTTAAAGAATCAATATTCTCGACTAAATTATTAGATAGACTTAAAACTATCAAACTATTAAGTGAAGCTATTGGTGATATTTTTGATATTTTATTATTATCTAACCATAGCGCTCTTAAATTAATAAGACCACTTAGTGGTGACAAATCAGAAATCTGACGTCCAGCAAGATTTAACATTTTTGCATTAAATAACGTTTGCTTTAATGCAAAATCACTACATTCTTTCACTTGTACAACATCTAATACTGCATTAATTGTTTTTTGAATTTCTTGTGAAGACCTATTTTTTAGTAAACACCAAGAAGTAAATGTCCTGTTTAATTTAAAAATGTACTCATCTTTTATATTATTCTTACTATTAATTAATAAAATCTTACATTCAGTATATGTTTTTAACTTCAAACCAGGATCTTTAACTGACAAGTGTCCATTTGAAAAAGAAAAAACTTCTTCACAAGCTTGTTCTTTGTTTAAAAGAGAAAATGAATCGTAATTGTTTTCTAAAACCAGACGGCTAGGAATAACTTCTAACTTATCATCTTTTTCAATTAGCAAGTGATTTACTGAAAAGAACAGAAATACTTCTTTTTCTGCAGCATAAATAGGAAATTTTATTAATAATGACAAAACAACAAAAAGAAATCCTAATAATTTAATAGTTGTTCTTTTAAATTGGATTTCTTTCATATCTCGCATTAAAAACCCTTACGTTAAAAAGTACTTTTAATATATATTTTAAGGTTAATTTTGATTCAAATACGATTTTTTTTGTCTTTAAAATTGACAAATTTTATTTTATCAAATTTTATCATTTAATAATAAATTTCGCTAAAATTTATATTTTTTATTATTATATAAAATTTATTCATTTATATGCATATTATTTAATATTTATTTGTATTTTAGATTAAATTAAAAAACAGAACTGAAAATAATTTTAAAGTTAGAGTATTTTTAAAATTTATTCAAAAAATCCAATTTTTTGGGTAGCAGATGCAGATAACTCATTGGATTTCTTGATATATATTGAAGTTGTTGCTGTTAATTTATGATTCAAAAGATTCTGAATTTGTATGATTGGTACCCCTTCAGAATGCAATAAAGTTGCTAAAGTCGTTCTAAAACTATGAGGACTCACATCTCTAAAAATGCCTGATTCTTTCACTGAGACCTTAACCATGTCAAAAATAGATGCTCTATTTAATTTTGTTAAATTTTTAGACATTTGCGAGCGAATAAAGAAAAAGTCGTCCGCTGTAGCCTCAGCACGAAATTCATTTTTATAGTCCAGAAGAACTTGAACGGTATTGTGATGAATGAAAGGAGAATGTGGCAAATCACCTTTTGTTGTTAAATGCAGACGCCAATTTGAACCCACTTTTTCTAAGTCTTTTATTTTTAATTCACACAACTCTTCAACACGCATGCCAACTGTAAAAAGAGTATACATTACAGAATATCTCAGTCTCCAAACACAATATGTTCTACTTTTTTTACATTTTGAAATTTGAAATTGCTTTTTACAATATTCTAGTAACTTTAAAACTTCTTCTTGTTTCAAAGCATTTGTTTTTCCTTTTTTATCTATCTTCGGTTTCTTAATAAGCTCTAAAATATTATATTCAATTAGGCCTTTTTTTCGTGCATAAGTCAACAATGAAGATAATGATGATAATTTTCTTGCTATCGACGCTATTGAAAATTCAGTTAAACTTTCTTTCCAAAGTAAGACTAATCTTTCAGTAATTTGTTTTAAAGAAGTTATCTTAATTTTTAAAGTTCTATAGGCAAATAAAAAAAATTCATCTAAATCTCTAGCATATGATTGCTGCGTGTTTTCACTTTTAAAAGACATTAGAAACCAATTTAAAATATCAAGAATTTCTTTTCCAATATATTCTTCTTTTATTAGTAAATTACTTCTACTAGACAAAAATTTAGTTTGTATAATACTATGCATCCTTGCAACTTTCCATATTTATAATTATAAAAACTTTATGACTAACTAATTTATGATAGCCGAAATTTTTCCATCTTTGACAAAAATTTCAGCTGGCAAATCTCTCAAGTTGTATTGGCTAGCCATTGATCTACAATAGGCTCCAGCTTCAAAAAAAGCTAATACGTCTCCTTTTGTTATATCAGGTAACAAAGCATCTTTTGCCAAAAAATCGCCACTCTCACATACTGGCCCAACGATATTCCATTTTTTAAATTTAGAATTTATATTGCTATGATTATTCTCATTATTTACAAAATTAATCAATTCTGAATGGTGTACAGCCCCATAGATACTAGGTCTTGGAAAATCATTCATTGCCCCATCAACATAACAAAATAAATTTTCTGTTGAATTTCTTTTTTCATATAAAACTTTTGTTATAAAAATAGTAGAACTTGCGACAATACTTCTGCCTGGCTCCATACAAACAAATAATTTTGAAAAATCATTTTGCCAATAAGACTGTAATGCTGGATAATGTGAAGTTTCTTTTTTAAAAGAAGTGCAAATTAAATTAACATGATTAGTTATATCAGTTCCGTTTTCTGAAACACCATTTTGGGAAACACCAAGTCCACCGCCAAAATCAATATGATTGATATACACTTCATTTTCATATAAAAATTGTGCGCATTCTAGAATTTTAAGAGACACTAATGAAAATATTGTATTTTCCATTAACTGTGAACCGATATGCACATGAATTCCTTTTAAAGGACTTATCCATTGCTTAAATAGTTCCTTGTTTTCAAATTGATCTTTTTTAGCTACAAACCATTCATTAAAATGCTCAAATAATATACCAAATTTAGAATTTAAGGCGCCTGTTTTTAAATGTGGATGTGTTTTCACTTCAACTGCAGGGTTTAGTCGAAGAGATATCAGTAATTTATTTCGCACCTGCTGATCTTGTTTTGACAAAAAATCTAGAATATCATCCAATTCAGACAAATGTTCAACACTTAAGTAACCTAAACCTCCTAATATAGTTTCTTTCCATTCCTTTTCTTTTTTGCCGACTCCTGCAAAACAAATTTTATTTCCTTGTACCCCACAAGCAATAGCTTGTCGCCATTCCCCAATTGAAACAATGTCAATACCAATTCCTACTTTATGAATTGTTTCTATTATAGGTTTAGCGAAATTAGCTTTCATTGCATAAAAAACTTCATTGTTCTGAAAGTGAAGGTTTAAAGCTTGCTTATACAAAGATGCTCTTTGGGCAACAGCATTTAAACTCGTCACATAGATAGGAGTTTTCTCCAAAGCCAAGATATCTGCTAAGGGAACAGCATCAATCAAAAGCCCTTCTCCGTTTATTCTTTGCTCAATAGGTTTTAAAGAAATAAATGGTCGCATTTTTGTACCTTATGAAAATAACCTGCTTTGAAGCCACAACATTGGGCTTCTTTATCATCTTTTGTAGCAGTTCGTATTAGGTCAAGTCCAGCTTAATGTTACAATTCTGTAATCTGCAATTTCTAGCAATTTTTTTGCAATAGAAATGAAATAAAAAAATTATTTATAAAATGACGTTAATACAAATAAATTTGAGCTTCTTTTTATTGGGTAGGATTTAATGACAAAATTTTGAAAAAATTATTAAATTAAAATATAAAGGTAGGAAAAAATGAGAAAAAGAAGCTCATTTAATTACAAATATTATTACTTGCTAAAATATTAGCAACAATATTGCATTATTTTGTCTATTATTAAGACAATTTTATAATTTAGAAAATTTAATTTTTTTTATCAATAGATAATTAAATAATAAAAGGCTAATTCTTTGAAAAGTTCAAGTTATAATAAAAATTAAAACTTAATGATTTTTGTTATTTGTCTTAAAAAATGACATTTTAAGTTTTTACATTTTTTTTATAATCTAAATTAATACTACATATTCTATTTTAGATAAATTATTTTAAGATTTTAACCTAAGCCGCTTCAACATCGCTTTTAATATCACTTTCTTTCATATACCGAATAGCGAGCAAGGCAATATCATCTTTTTGTGGAATACCATCAAAATATTTGTAAGCATCAGTTGTCAAATTCTTGATAAATTCATTTGGTTCTAATGCACCATGTAATTCCATCGATTTTTTAAAGTTTTTTAACCCATACTCTTTTGCTTGTGGTGATTCACCTTCAACAATTCCGTCAGTATAAAATACAATTTTTTGCCCTGGTACAAAGTCAAATTCTTTTGTTTCATAATCTGTTCCTTTGGCAAATCCTAACCTTGAGCCCATAGCGGGATAAATGTATTTAACATCAACCTTCTCGCTATTAGTATTGACAATAGCTGGTGGAGTATGTCCAGCAGATGATGCGTAAATTTTGTTTTCTTTAAAATCGATTAAAGCAGCAACCATTGTCATTAAATATGTTTTTCTTCCTGTATCAACAATGCATTCATTAATAAATTTCAAAACCTGTGAAGGAAA
>CAYSZE010000385.1:0-6210 GCA_964435255.1 uncultured Oligoflexia bacterium | reverse complement strand
CGACGCCCTGCCATCAGTTCTTCCTGTAGAGCCAAATGGAATTGGCTGCTGCTTTGCACCGGAATCCTTGGACGAATTCAAATGGAATTCGACGCCGGTTTGCTCCGGAATCCTTGGACGAAAACTACTGGATTATGCAATAGGTATTCTTCAATTGCCAGTAAAATTTATTAACTTTAAAATCTTTGACTTTTATATTCTCATATTCAGCACTCATATTTTTCGAATCATTTAACATTATGTTTAAATTTTTATCTATTGCTTCATATGAAATATTTCCTTTGTTATATAATATTTTCTCAATATAATTTATTCTTTCTTTATCAAAAGAAAAATCCAATGAATTTTCATTATGATTTTTCATCATTTTAAGAAACATATCATTTTGCAAGTTTATATATTTTTCTGTAAATATTTTTTTAAAATTAGGATCGTTTTTAGCACCTGCTAAAGTATAATTTAAAAATTCCCTAAGCCTTTTATTTGCTTCATAGGTATATAAATGATCTGAATCATACCAAATGTTTATATTATAATCAGGATTTAATTTAGCCCAAATCTTAATATATTCTTTTTGAATTTCACCTAATGGTCCACCTAACCAAATGAAGTGAACTTCTTTTGGTACTGGTTTTGCTGTTTTTTCATAATATACTTTTATTTGTTCAGCTATATAATTATATTTGTTGTTATATAAATTTTTCTCATCAATCATAAAAGGAGTTGGTAAAACTTTTGCCAGTTCTACTAATCCCTTATACTTTCCTTCGTTGTCACTAACATTGGAAGGATCACGTAATTTATTTATGACTTCTTTTATTTTATTGACATTTTCAAAATCTTTATCTATTACAGCAGCTTCTAAATCATTTAAAAACTTTACCCCAAAAGGATCAATATTAATATGATCTACATATTTATGATCTGAATGATAATTACTAATATTTTTATTTTCTGTTATTAATCCTGGTTGATTATTTTTCCCACAACTTGAAAAATAAAAACTGAACGCTGATAAAAATGCTAATTTTTTATAATTTAAACATAATAACTTAAGAGGCATTATCGAGTCATTCCTTTAAAATATTTAATTATTCGTTGTAATATTTAGAGACTATCAAAATGAAATACGTTTCATTTCTTTTTATACATATTATTAAAATAAAAAAAATGTCAATTAAAAATAAATTTTAATATTTTATAGATAAATATAAAGACGTTAATCTGCATTCATTTGATTTTAATTCAATATTACCATATTTTAATGCAATAGAAATTTTATTCTTTCATTTTAAATATTTAATTATAATAAAAAATAAATATTTTTTCTTTCTTAAACTAGTTTGAAAATTAACACTATTTAAATTAATAATACTACATAAAATTCAACTTATAATTATTTTTTATTTAATTACTTTTTATAAGTTGTATTCTTCTTAAATGTCTTGTAGAGTTAGCATTATATGCAGTTCTTCCATGAACTAGGGAATGATTATCGGCTATTAGTACATCGCCTGTTTGCCACAAATGCTGATAACAAAATTGTGAATGATAAAGTTTTTCTTTCATTTCAGAAATGAATTTTTCCTGCTCACAATTTTCTAATCCATAGACATTCAACTGCACTGGATTCAATTTTGTTGTTACTGCTTCAGCATAGCGAATGATATTTGTACTTAAGTGTGGGTGTTTTTGCAGCAATGGTACTTTTATTTTACCACCATAGTGCGCTATTTTTTCAGTTTCATATTCAACAAAAACTTTTTCCCAGTGACTTAGCGTTACTTGTGGTAATGAATTATATATTTCTTCTGTATTTGCAAATAAAGTTTCACCACCTGCATTTTCTTTAGGTGCAGAAACACATGAAAATACTAAAAAATCGGGAACAATATAAAATGCTCCATCCCAATGATATGGAACCTCTTCTCTCGAAAATAA
Source organism: uncultured Oligoflexia bacterium (assembly GCA_964435255.1). Taxonomy (GTDB): domain Bacteria; phylum Bdellovibrionota_B; class Oligoflexia; order Silvanigrellales; family Silvanigrellaceae; genus Silvanigrella. The sequence continues at coordinate 4,269 of CAYSZE010000385.1, read as the reverse complement.
ATAATTACTTGGCTTTTCATTTTCTTTCATTTCCATGACAGGGCCAAAATTCCATTCAAGAAATTTATAGTTAGTAAATTTTTGACAGAACTTAACAAATTGTTCTTTATTGATTTGTGAAAAACCTCTTAATACTAAGAGCTTATGTTTATTCACTATTGCCAACAATTCATCCATATCTAAATCTAATATCTCATTTTTTTTTAAACAAACAAGCATATACCCAAAGGGATTTAAATGAGTTTTATTGATCATAAAAATTTTCTTTCATTGTTTTTTAAAATGTAAAATGGATATTTATTTTCTGCTAAAGATAATTGAGCCCCTGAATTTTCTATGGAATGCCTAGGTGCTAAAATATAATTAGTACCATCATAAACAACTGCAGAGTGCCAAGGAGTTCGCCAAATATCGTTAGATGGTAAAAGTCTAACACCAATTTTTTTTGAATGCAGAGGTTGAGGGTGAATTGATAATCTTAGAGATTCAGGAAATATTTTCTCAAGTAAGCGGCTCCAAGCATTACTTCTTTGTATTAAAATATATGCTAATTCTTTAGAATAAGTGCGGATCCAATTTTTTGTCTTATCTTTAATTATTACCTTTTGATCTTCATATAGGAATCTATGCATGCCATTAAATAAATTTAATTCATCAGGATCTGTTTTTATCCTAAGTTTTAGCTCATAAAGATCTTCTGCTTGTTCATTTATTAAAATGTCACGCATATTAATATAATCATTTGTTTCGTAAACATCGTCTAAACTATAAATAGATAAGTTATTCAATTTTTGTTCTGCAATTATTTTTTTTAACTCATTATTATATTCACTTACTTCCTTGTCCGAAACGGAAACGACATCACTAAAGACTCTACCATCTGAACAAATTAGAACTTTAGCCCCTTTGGAATAAATATTAGTAATTTTATTACATAATGAATTTAAATTATTAAGAGCTAGTACTTCTCCATAATCTGGTAGATGCGAAATTGTTTTTTGTCTATTAGGTGATTTAGCAGGAAATGCTGGTAATATCATATGAATTTCTTTATCTTCTGTAATACATTTCTTGATTATAGTAAGATGAAAATCTTTTGTAGTTTTTATCTTAATTAAATGCTCTTCCGATGTAGCAGTCGAAATTATATTACGACTTTCGTTAATATAATTCATTATCAGTTCAGATATTTCAATTTTTTTATCTAAAAAAGCATCAGCCATTGAATTTTTCATATTATTTAAGTTATTCAATTTTTTCTCCAAAATATTCTATTAAAAACTATTATATCTATATCTAATTAGGATTACATATTTTTTTCTTCTTGTAATCTTTTTTTATATTTTTTACATTATGCTTTATTTATTGACTTAATTAAAGATTTTATTTTAAATTTTGAACATTTATAAAATAAACTTATTTGATTCATCTGCACTTAAATTTGAAGCTTCATCATATAAAAAGTGTCCAACATTTTCTAAACTTTTAATTTTTGCTTTAGGTAACAAAATTTGCTAATACCGAATTGATTTTGTTGTTATAAGATTATCAGCGGCTCCCCAAAGAAGATAATGTATAGCCATTTTGAAGTTTTATTTTTGGCATAAGGAAGCTTCTCCTTAAGATAATTTACAAAAATCAAAATAATTATATACGTATTTAAGATTATAACAGTAATTTTATATCTGCAAAAGTTACTTTACTATTATCATGTCAGAAACTGACCTCTCATGCAACTTAAAACAATCATTCTCATCTTTAGGAAAATTCCTATTAATTACATTATTATTAAAATAAAAAATAGAAGAGTGTCCTCCATCTAAATTAATTGCATTGATACAGTTTTTTTGTAGCATTAACATACTTAATTCTTTTATAGATAAACCTATTTGTCTTCCCATGACTTCGTCTGAACCATTTGCCACTAAGAACATAATATTTTTATTTTTTAACTGACAAATTGCAGTTCTTGCATAAGCATTAATATAAAATGGTGTTTGCGGATATTCTTCTGTTACAACTCTATTTTGTATTAAAATAGGATTCCCACTTAAAATATAATCTGCTTTTTCTAAATCTTTTTCAGAACCAGTACTTGAAATAGTATTAATAGTTAATTTAATCATGTCACCTTGTTTAATTGAAGGAATTTTTATTGTATCAGTAAAGAAAACAATAAAACCACCATTAGGTACATTTAAAAACTTTCCTTTATTTGAAATTTTTTCAATTCTAGTTACTTTACCGTTCACTGAGAATATTAATACTCCTGATTTATATATGGGAATAGACTTTTGCCAAACATCAGTAAAGACAGAAATATTAGAATTAAATGGGTATTTATTTAAATTAGTGAATGCTATATTGTTACCATTAAAAGAAATATAGTTTTCGTTTTTTATTCTATCAATAATAAATTTATCCATAGATTTTGACCAAGCTACAACCCCATTCTCATTTGGATAAGTTGCAAACCATTTTGTATTTATTTTTAAATTTCTAGCAGGCAAAGCATTATAAGGATCATATAAATGAGGATAACATGTATTTAAATTGTAACTAGGTAATTGGATACCTTTAGTTTTTTCGTAAATTGAAAAAAAACCACCATTTATTGCTAAAATTGCATTTTCTTTTTTCGCTAATTCTGAAACTCTGTAACTAGAGTCAATAGCATTATTAGGTTTTATTAGTTCTATGCTAAACTGATTTTTAGGAATTTCTGCTGTATAAATACTTATATTGCTTTTTCCGATTATTTTTTCTTGTTGAACTATTATTCCTTTATAATTACTTTCATGAATTTGTTGCAAGTTAAAAATTATAGGTTGCTTAACTGTTTCACAACCCTGACATAAAAAAATAAAAATAATTGCTAAATGTAAAAAATATTTTTTCATTATGATCCAAACTATTTAATTTTAAATTTAAACATAAAAACAGATGATATATATGTAATAAAAGCTACGATAAAATAAGCCAACGAAATCTCAATCACAGATGTTATTTTAATGTAACTTAACCCAACCGTAATTATGCCAGAAAAAGCGTATGAAATTATTCCATAATTAGCACTCACAATTCCAGCTTTGTTTTCAAATGGTGCAAACATTCTACTAACTAAAAAAGGGTATAAAAAACCAGATGAAAAAGCAAATAGACTTGAGATAATCATTAATAATATTATTGAAAATGGATATATTGTTGATAAAATAAAAACAAAAATACCACAAATTAGTAATAATTTCGCGACAAACTTAATAATTTTATCACCTTCAAATAACCGCATTGCATAGTTACTAACATAAGCTCCAATAATATAAATCACACCAACAATTAATGCTAAATATGAGTAATATATTTGACTTTTTTTAGTAACTTCTTGGATAAAAAAAGGTGCCATTAATGTAAAAACAAATAACCCTAAGTTTGTAGCGGCAACAATCAAAGTACTGCCTAAAAAATCTTTATTTTTAATTATAACTAAAGAATTTTTAAGTATTCCATTTAAGGAAAATATTTCTGGTTTATTTAATGTCTCTTTGACAAAAAAGAGTATAAAAAAACAACCTGTAATACCATAAAAAGTTAAAAATAAAAATGAAAGTCTCCAACCGCCAATATTATCTAAGTAACCACCAATAACAGGTGCTACAATAGGTGCAACCCCCCAAATAAGCCCTATCCAAGCACTTGCCTTCATTAACGAAACACCGTTATAAAGATCAACTGAAATAGCTTTTGACAATACAGCAATAGAAGCTGCACCTAAGCCCTGAAAAAAGCGAGCTATTATTAGAATTAATATACTTTCTGCTTTATAACAACAATAACTGGCTAAAGTAAAAATAAAAATTCCAATAAATAAAGTTTTCTTTCTACCTATATTATCTGATATCGCTCCATACAAATATTGCCCTATACCTAAAGCTACTAAGAATAAGGAAACCGTAAGTTGAACGTAGCTTTCTGTTGTCTTTAAATTTTGCACAATACCTGGCATTGAAGGAGAATAGATATCAATTGAAGCCTGGGAAAGAGGAACTAAAAATAATATGGTAAAAAAAATAATTTTATGATAAATCACCATACTTTTAGTCATAAAAATTCCAAAATTTATTTAAAATTTGATACTATATCTAATCTATTCTTAAAGATCTCGGAAAAATATCTAAATCATCATCATACAAAGGATTACCTGATAAACCTAATTCAAATAAACTTTTTAAATCTTTTAAACATTTAACATTCTTTATTCTATTTTTTCTT
>CAYSZE010000384.1:0-6456 GCA_964435255.1 uncultured Oligoflexia bacterium | reverse complement strand
TACATTTATGGAATAAAAAACTTCATAAAACATATGAATTAATGATGAAATAGATTGTAAATTTCTATCCTGATCCTCTTTATATTTTTCCCAATTTACATCTAAATTATCCAATTCATATTCAGATAGAAACGGTTTGATTGAATCACGAAGAGTATAAAATTCAATCTCATCATCAGCAAGTTTATTCAAACATACGTCTTTACTTTTATTTGCATTTTCAGTACCATAAGAAACACCTACCGTTTTAGTAGATGCTCCATTTTTTTCTGATATTTTTCCCTCACAACTTACTAAAAATGGCAATGTTAAGCCAGCAATAATTTTAAATTGTTTTTTCATTTTTTTGCGTCCTAAATTTATTTAATTAAGTTATTACTTAGTCTTTTAATGCTTTATATATATTATCTTTTTCTTTTTCAGATAAACTTATAACTTCAATTTTCATATTTGGTCTAAGCTTCTTAAAAAATGTATAAAATGCTCTACAAGGCTCACATTTCCCATACGTTGTATAAATTTTTAAAATACCATCTTGAGCAAATCGCCTGCCGTTTGTATCCACCAAAAATTTTTCTAATATTCTTTGCTCAGCATCAGAATTTAAACTATTAGTAACTGAATCTTGCAAAGGCTTTTTAAGCGCTGGTAACTTCTTAATTTTTCCTTCAAGTATTATATAATCAATATTACTTTTATTGGAGGGACGATCAAAGTCTGTATTGTCAATAGCATAATATTTTTTCACTAACTTATCACTGCTGTCATAGTATTCAGCATATGAAATATCACTATTGTTAATTTTAAGTGCTTTTTCAGAATGGATGTTATTAATAACTTCTTTAAATATATTATACTCTTGACTAATTTCACTTGAAACCTCTTTAAATGAAAAATAATAAGAAGGATTTATAAAAGTTAATATATGATTAGCTATTTTTCTGCTACTATTACTTATAAATGTAATTGAGCCTGTTTTATCGAAGTCATCTATAGCTCCTTCTACTGAGATTGTAGAAAAATTTGTCTTACTAATTGTACCCTTTGAAACATAGTATTCTTTTGGGCTAAAGCTTTTGCCATTAGTATCTAAACGCTCAGAAATTTGAAAATCCGTTTGTTTTTGCTCATAAACCCATTCATTATTTAAAGCATGAAATTTTGGTAATATAATTTTAATTTTTTCATAGTCATGCATAACTTTCAAAGCATCATCTAAACTTAAAATTTTGTAATTATTATTTTCACTTGCATTTGGAAAGCCAGATTGAAAAGACTCAGGTGTTTCTACTTCCTTCGACAAAATAACATATTCAATATGTTTTTTTTCTGCACTTAAGACTTGATCTCTAGATTCAGTAATTCCTTTCATTTTCCCTATTATATTAAGATCTACTTTTGATAATTGCTGTATTCTAATAGAATGTAGTTTTTGTTCAATTTTTAAAATATCTTCTCTGTACTTACCTAATGAGTCTAGCTTTTTATCAATTTTAAAAACTTTTAATTTATAGCTTTTAGAATTAATAAAATTACTTTTTGCGATATGCTTTAAAATAGTCTCAACAGGACTTTGTCCTTGTATAGATTTGAGGAAAATTTTATTCCCTGAATTTTCTATTTTTTCAGCTAAATCAAAAGTATACGCATAATACTTCTGCTCTACATATCCTAATGAGTTTATCATCTCAGCATAGGCAAACGTTCCATCATCAAAAATGAAGTTTGCCCCTTTGGCAAAGGCTTGCAATTCTTCCATCGAGTTTAAAAATTTATTTATAATTTCACTATATTCAACACGAAAGACAGATGTGCGTTTTTCCTTTGCAAATTGACTACACTGATATGAAAAAGCATAAGTTGATGGAGAAAATAATAGACTACATAAACTACTAGATAATAATATAAATTTATTTCTATATTTTAGCATAAATATCCCTTCACTAAAAAGTAAATTGAAAAAAATAGTTTTTAATTTGTTACGATCAAGAAAATATTTAATTGGTATTTGTGTACAAAAAATGAATTCACGCATTTTTTGTTTGTGGCACAACTATATTTTTTTTTATCATTTTTCAAATTTATCTATAAAAAAAATAATGTATTTAAAATTATTTATTTATAATAAAATATTAAGTATATTTTTTTAATGTAATTGTATTACATTAATAATTTAACTTTTTTAATCAATAATATCTTATTATTAAATATTAATTAGATTAAGTCAAAAAGTAAAAAAGAAATTATTTTAAATTAAATTTTAATTATTTTGGAAGTCTATTTTAGTAAAATTGAGCTTTATAATAAAAAAGACATTTCCAATTTTTTGGAAATGTCTTTTAAAATTAAACTAAAATTATCCTCTATTGATATGCCGTATCGCTATAATAAACTAGCCATAACAAAGAACTAAAGTCACGCGGTGCGATATGTTTGCCATTTTCACAAGCATCAAACAATAGCTTTCTTTGATCTTCAGTAGCAAGTGATAAATCGATGCCGAGCTCCTCTCCTAAAATATTCCAAAGTTTAAACATTTGTTCTTCATTAAGTGAAAGAACACTGTCATCTTTGGGTTTGGTTCGTCTATCTACAAACGAATTTTCCAAAATCTTTAATAGTTCATTTTGAAGTACTTCAGGTCGCATAGTATACACCTCCCGAAATTCAAAATTGCCTCACAAGTCAAAAGTTTATTGCCGTTCTAGCAATATTTTAACTCAATAGATTTAATGACTCTATCAAGCTTCATACCTCGACTGCCTTTAACAAGAATAACAAAACCAGATAAATTCACACTAATATCTGTCAGAAATTGACTAGGATCTTCTTGAACTGTGCGCCAAAAAATCCTTGTCTTATTTTCAGATAATAATAAATCTTCGGTTTCTTTTAATAACTTATAACAATCATACATTGCAGTTCCGTAAAGACACAAGTATGCATTCTTGATATTTTTTAAAGCATGAAATACTTTTTCATGCCAGTATTTTGACTCTTCACCTAGATCAAGCATATCTCCTAAAATAAGGAGTTTTTCTTTTTCTTTCCACTCATCAGCTTGAATAGAAGTTAAAGCAGCTTCTAAACTCATGGGACTAGAATTATAACAATCATCAAATAGAATATTATTTTCTTTTAAATGAGATACACGTGAACGCATTGGTGGCGCAACAAACTTTGACCAACCTAAAGCAATCTCATTTAGATTTCTATTCAGCATTATAGCAGATGCAAATGCTAATGCAAAGTTACTCGCATTATGGATTCCAGGAAGTGGTACTTTAAAATTAATATCCTTTTCCTTTTTAATGCTTTCTAAATTTGACAGAATTTCTAATGACAACTCACTCCCAGTTGCTGTTATTTCAAATATTTCCCAAATAATTATTGTCGAAACGTTTTTTAATAAAAATGACTTCTCCATACCAATTTTTTGTAACTTATTTTTTTCAATAACAACATAATCATTTTTTAAAGTTATTTCATTATTTTCTTTAGAAGATAACTTCTTTTGAAATTCAGTAAAAGCATTTAAAATTTTATCATCACTAAATTGCCAAATTCTTTTTGTTTTAGGATTTTGAAATAAAATGAGTTCTTCTTTTGCTGCTGTTTCCCAATTTATCAAATGTTCTAAATGTTCTGGGCCTAACGCAGTTAATATTGAAATATCAGGTTGCCCCAAAGCAACATGCTCTGTCATAGCACCAACATCATCAATACCAATTTCTAGAACCAAAACATTGGGAGGATTGCTTTTATGATGCGCTTCTTGACAAAGAGTAATAGCCATACCTAAAAAGCCATTTTCACTTTTTTCTGTCTTTGTTACTTTATTATTCCCACTACTTAAAATACTAGCAATCATTTCTTTAGTTGTAGTCTTACCATTGCTTCCACCAACTCCAATTACGGGAAAATTAAACCGCTCACGCATAAATTTAGCTAATTCACGAAAGGAGACTAAAACATCATCAACACAGATACATTTCTTTTTTTCTTCCTGACTTAATTCATTTAAAAAGGAAGAGTTTTTATCAACCAGAGCTAGTGCAAGTCCTTTTTTAAAGCAGTCTTTTAAAAAGGCATGCCCATCATATTGCGCACCCTTTAATGCTATAAATAAATGATCAGACTTTATTTTTCTACTATCCGTGCAAATTCCTTGGATACTGATAGTTTCAAATTCACTTTCTTTCTTTTGATTTTTTGTAATTGCTTGATAAATATCATTAGCGGAAAGAGGCCACATTTTGTGTTTTCTCCATTTACATTATAACTTACGACAAATTATGCTACTTTAAGACACCAACTTCTGCATGCTCTAAAGGCATATGAGATCAATATAGAGGAAATGAAGCAATGGAAACAAGTTTTAGCTATAAACTAAAAAATAAAGTTAGATTTGTAACTGCCACCTCACTATTTGATGGGCATGACGCCAGTATTAATATTATTCGCAGATTGCTCCAACAAGGTGGTGCAGAAGTGATTCATCTGGGTCACAATCGCAGTGTACATGAAGTGGTTGAAGCTGCAATCCAAGAAGATGTGCAAGCTATTTCAGTGAGTTCTTACCAAGGCGGACACTTAGAATATTTTAAATACATGCGTGAAATGTTAGATAAAAAAGGACGACCAGATATGAAAATATTTGGTGGTGGTGGTGGTGTTATCATTCCTAAAGAAATAGAAGAATTGCATCAAAGTGGGATTACAAGAATTTATTCACCCGATGATGGTTTTAAAATGGGTTTAGAAGGTATGATTTCAGATATGTTAGAAAAATCTGATTATGCATTAGATTCTTGGCCCATAGGACTTGAAAACAAAAAAATTTCTTCTGAAAATCCTTTTCAATTTGCGCGTGCATTAACTATTATCGAAAATAATATAAAATCCCTTCCAGAAGCTGTTCAACAGCAATTAGAAGCGGGAAAAAAAATAAAACAACTAAACAGCATGCAAGATATACCTCTAGTCTTGGGTGTAACAGGAACGGGAGGTGCTGGCAAAAGTAGTTTAACAGATGAAATTATCCGCCGCTTTACCTATGAATTTCCAGAAAAAAAAATATGCATTTTTAGTGTCGATCCCTCCAAAAGAAAAACCGGAGGTGCATTGCTCGGTGATAGAATTCGCATGAATTCAATTCATCATCAAAATATTTTTATGCACAGTTTTGCCACTCGTGGTAGCAAAAGCGAATTATCTTCAGTTACATCTGAAGCAATCATATTAGCGCGTTCTGCTGGTTACGATTTTATCATTGTTGAAACCAGCGGTATTGGCCAAGGTGATACAGGAATTTTAGATGTTTCAGATTTAAGTCTTTATGTCATGACCAGTGAATTTGGTGCGCCAACACAACTTGAAAAAATTGATATGCTTGATTTTGCCCATTTAATTGCAATTAATAAATTTGATCGGCGCGGTTCTGAGGATGCTTTCAGAGACGTAAAAAATACGATTAGACGTAGCAGATATGCGGGTAATAAAAATATCTCAGAAGAACAATACCCTGTCTTTGGTACGATAGCCTCTAAATTTAATGACGATGGTGTTAATGCTTTATATAAAGAATTACTAAATTTATTAAACCTGAAATCCCAATCAAAAAAATGGGAAAATAGAATTCAAATTCAATGTAACAAAAAATCTTCAAATATTTCTCCTATTATTCCTCAAAACAGAACAAATTATTTAACAGAAATAGCAACAACAGTTAGAAATTATCATAATGAAACTGAGAAATATGTTGAATTAGCTACCAATATATTTTCAGTTGAAAAGACTATAGAAATTATAAAAAATCATACAATACGAGATCAGCTCAATGTTGAATTAAATCAGTTGTGGGAAAAATTACCCAAGTTAATTTCTGCAGAGTTAAAATGCTGGAAAGAACTAAAAGAAAATTATGAGAGCGAAGCGTTTAAATATGAAGTTCGTGGCAAAAAATATGAAGTTAAAACTTATTCTATTTCTTTATCTGGGTTAAAAATAAAAAAAATAAGCCTACCCCAATATAAAAATTATGGAGACATAATTCAATTTTTAAGAAATGAAAATTTACCAGGTTATTTTCCATATACAGCAGGAGTTTTTCCCTTTAAACGGGCAGATGAAGATCCCAAAAGACAATTTGCAGGAGAAGGTGGACCTGCAAGAACAAATAATCGCTTTCACTTTTTAACAAAAAATGATTCAGCCAAAAGACTTTCAACAGCATTTGACAGCGTAACGTTATATGGAGATGAACCAGAAAAACGTCCTGACATATATGGTAAAATTGGTGAAAGTGGAGTCAGTATTGCAACTTTAAATGATATGAAAACATTGTATCAAGGTTTTGATTTATGCGATCCGAATACCAGTGTCAGTATGACTATCAATGGTCCTGCTCCTATTATTCTTGCTTTTTTCTTTAATACTGCAATAGATCAACAAGTT
>CAYSZE010000383.1:0-21103 GCA_964435255.1 uncultured Oligoflexia bacterium | reverse complement strand
AGTCTCACCATTTCTTGTATCTAAAGAAACTTTTAGGATATTTAGTCCCCAAAAGGGTCCAGCTTCGCTATATGAATTTGCTGGCGAATAATAAACCGCAAGGTTTATTTCTAATTGTCTTAGTTTTGGTGTTCTTATTGGTATTTGATAACTTAATTCTCCATAGTCGGTAGCATTCCAATCAAGTTGCCTAGCCCCAATTTTTCCAGGTGCTGTAGGTTTTGTAAGAGAAGGGCTTATTAACACTGATGCTTTAGAGTAATCGCTATAATTTGTAAAAATAATTGATAATATAATATATGAAATATAAAATATTAATTTGTTTTTTTTGATAAATATTTTTATCATAATCATTTCCTATAAAATTTTAGGAGTGATTAAAATCACTCCTAATGTCTATTTAGCAATAATAAACTGTAGTTCAATTCCTCGTATTGCAATTTTATCTTTGTTGGGTGGGAGTTTATTATTTACATATTTATCTGCAGCATGTTTACCATATATAAATTTGTATTCTCCAAGTAATGGATAGCCAGAAAAGGATTGATTTAAAATATCATTTGCATTTTCGCATTGAGTTTTATTTGAACTCCCATCAGACAAACATTTTAAAGCAGAATCAATGTAATCGTTAGTAGAGATGTCTGTATTATCTTTATCAGAAATAAAACCTGTCAATGATTGCCAATAATTATCGTTTTTAGACGGTGCTGCATTCGTGTCTTTATTAAGGTTAGAGAACCATGCTAAGGATCTTAATTTTTGACTTTGAGGATCTAATAAATTATCCGATTTAACAAAATAAGATAGTGGTTTTTCCTGATTATCGGCATCGATAAAACGTATTGTTGATGATGGAGAAAGCACTTCTAAAGAGCTGATGACATGATTTGTGTTACATGTTAATTGTTGGGCTGTGTATTTGGAAAATAGATATGGCAATTGTTTTCCATATCTTTTATATTCATCTTTAATTTCATTATTTATAGATACTTCTTGCATAAACTTATTAAATAAATTTTCAGAAAATTCAAGATAGGACTCAGGACAAATTCCTTGACTAGAACTATCACGTAATCCTTCATGTGTTAAATAGGCAATTTTATTTAAAGATCTATAAGGAGTTCTGATATTACGACTTTTTATATGCCCTTTCATATAAATATTTGCAACAATTCCTACTATTCTTGCTTTGTAATATTCTGAATTGAATTTGCCTAGGAGAGATGGCCATTTCTTTATTAACAAATCTTCATTTAAATTAAAATTAAATGATCCAGAATTATTTAAAGAATCTAGAAGAGTGTTATCTTCATTTTGTTCATCTGTATCTACATGTAAATAAAGTTCATCTCTTAAGTCGTTTGAAAATATTTGAATGTTTAAATCTGTATCAATATTACTATTTCTTGTTTCCTTATTAGGTAAAAAATATTCAATAAGATTTTTTGTTTTATTTACACAAATATTTGCGTCATCAAAAGATGATAAATAGCTACAATTATATTTTGCTTCTGAAAGTGCACTTATTAAATTTGTATAGTGAGTATTATTGTTTGTCAATTTTCTATCTTCAGGATTCATATTTAAAATACGTGCAGCTGCTAAACTTATAACTTTTTTTGCTAATTGTTTCGTAAATTCAATTTCAAATATTTTATCATTAAAACTAGAAAGATTTGGTGAAAGTGAAGTAAATAAGAAATACTCTGCATTTTTTGTGCTTGCTCGTATTTTTGCGCGCTCTATTGACAATTTTTGGTTATTCAATTCAGTCTTTGCTATTTCTAAATTTTCTTTTGCAATAGTCACCTTTTTATCAGCTGCGCGTAAAAGAGTTTCCTGTACTTGTTTTCTTATTTTAGCATTTTTTATAGTACTGTAATTTATTGCGTTAATAACTAAATTATATATAGTATTATTGCTACTTCCGCTATTTATATTGTCTTCAATAATTGAACGTAAATTTGCATTTATTTCTAACATATCTTCTAGTTTATTTTGGCTGACTAATATTGAATTTATTTGGTTATCAATATTGTTTATTTTTTCATTAATTAATGAGTGGAGATCGATTTCTTCATTATTGATCGAACGTTTCAATTGTAATTTATCAAGCTGATTTTTTACGTTTAATATTTGGCTATCAAGCAAAGAAGTTATTTTTACAGTTGAATCATGTTTCTTTGAACTTTCAAGTAAACTATCACAATATCCTTCAGGATTATCTAGTAAGTGCAGATTATTTTCATTTGTAAAGAGTTCATTTTCTAAATATATTTTAGAAATATGCGCTTCTGAAATTGTTTTTGCAAAACTGAAATTTGACTTTATCAGGGAGTCATGAGTGGGTGCTCCAGTGATTGTTGAAGAAGCTGATAATGTTGATTTTCCTGATGATGTTGATTCAGTTGTTGATTCAGTTGTTGACTCAGTTGTTGTATTTGTTTTTGAACCTCCTGACGAAAAGCTTATAATTGAATTTGGTCCTGATGATTCAGTTGTTGCTGTCGTTTTTGCTTTTGTTAAAGCAGTCGTTTTTATATCGCTAGTAGAAAACTGTTCAGCATCTGTGATGGTATTTAAACTATGCATAAATTCATTGTGTTTTTTTTGCAAATTACTTAAGTAATCATTATCGTTAGGATTCAAATCAGAAGCTTCAATAAATTTGCTATTCTTTGAATGCAAAATGACCTCTGCTAAAGCAGCTGCATTACAAAGTTGTGTTGATTGTTTTCCAGTATTTAAGTTGCTATAAACTTTTGCCAGATTTTCAATATGAGTTTTCTCTAAAGAAATTCCGTCTGTTAATTCAGACAGATTACAACCGTTTTGGCCTATTGCATTAGCTAAATCGTTTCTTTGTCTTACCATGCGTGTGCATTGGTTTTTCCAACTAAAGTTAACTGAGTCTTCTCTGTCTTTGAGTATTTTAGAGTAAAAACCCAGTACTCCTGAATTTGAGCAATCATTTACATCGTCTGCGCCACATAGAGCTATTTTATACTTTTTTAAAATTTCTATTTTCTGCGAAGTTGTTTCAGTTAGAATATTTTTTAAATTCTTAAGTTTATCTATAGTTGAAACATTATTGAGATATATCATGAATTGGTTTTTTTGTTCTTTTTCATTATCGATGATATCTAAATTAGAAGAAGATAGTAATGTTGCTGCTGTCTGTTTTTGAAATTCATAAAAAGCTAGGTCTTCAGCAGCTACATTTGAAGTTCTTTTTAGAACATTTAATTTGTCTTCCAATGCAGAAATATTGTCATTAATCTCGTCTTTTTTGTTATGGTAATCTTTTGTTTGGAGACTATTAAATATAGAATTATCATTTATTATATTTTTTAACCTCGTCTGCAGACTATCAACATATTCATTTAATTTTAAAGGACTTAGATAAGATGGTATAAATTCATAATAAGAATTTCCATTAACATCAATATTTAAATTTTCTAGTTTTTTATTTTTTTCTAAAAAATTATCACAGTCGGCAATTTCCCAATAATCATTAAAGATCTCATTATTAATGTCTTTAGGGTGAGGATGTTTGCTTCCATTAGTACAAATTAATCTTTTTAAATCAATTTTAATAGATTTATCATATATTTTTTTCATTTCAGAACAAAGATTAATTTCATGCGCAGGCATATTTGCAGCATCGCTATTTGGAGAACAAAATTTATTTGTTAATGCGAATCTGGCTTTTTCGTTTGCTTGCATGAAGTCATAAGCTATAATATTTATTACAGATAATTGTGTTTCGTTTTTATTATGAGATCTTTCTTCAATTTCATCTTGCAAATTATCATTTGGTAAATCAGTTTTTAAATGTAACTCTTCATTTGTAAATATTCCGCTCCATCTATATAATGCTCTTTCATAATATCCAATTGCAGCTAAAGCATTTGCTAGTGATTGCATATGATTATAGTAGTTTTGTTTTTTGATTTCTTCTTGGAGACCAAATAAATAGATTTTTTTATTATCAATTGAAGCATAAAATCTTGGAATATATTTTAAACGGCCTTCATCCATGCCTGCTATTTTTTCTGCTAACAGGGATGATCGGATCATGCCATTTAGCTTTGCAAAGCGACTACTTTTTATACTTTCGTCTGTATTCCAATCTAATCTTGAAGATATTTTTTCTTTATCTTGACTGATAAATAAATTTTCTTTATTAAAAGGTGCAATTGGTAATTTTTGTAATATATTGATTACATATGCGTTTGCTAAATAGATTTCTGGATAATAGCAGGCATAAATATTCTTCCCTGATTTTGAACTTGATGACGTTAAGTTTCTGGTTTTAGTTAAAATAGATATTGCAGGAGATACACTACTATTAGTACTATCTAATAAATTTTTGTTATTGTAAGCATTAATAATATCTAAAATTTCATTTTGAATGATAGTATTTGAATAGTTGCAATGCTTTTCTCTATCGAAATAATCACGTTCACTTATGCTTGTTTTTGTTTCTTCATTAAAGGAGCTGATAGCAGAATATGAACTTATTTGATTAACATTTTTTTCAGTAGTGATACTATTATAGTCGTTATTTTTATTACATGATACGACTATAGAAAGTATTATAGGGTTTAATAAATAAAAATGTTTTACTTTCATGATTAATATTTTCCTTATTATTTTCATTTTATTACTTATTACCCCAGCAGAATAAAGTATTGTCATTTTTTAATATTCCACATGCTTCATTCTGCCCTAATTTTATTGTTTTGAATTCTTTATTGTCTTGTACCAGAGTTGGTATTTCAGTTGAATAAAAATTTGGATCATTCGAGATAATATGTGATTCATTGTTACTAAAACAATATGTTTTATTATTTATATCCAAGGCGCATGTAGTATTTTGTCCTAAAGAGATTGATTTAAAAGACAATGAATTTGTAACTTCATTTGGTGTAATGGCTTTTTTTACTGTTGAGCCAGATTGTCCAAAAGAGTTGTCTCCCCAACAAATAAGGTTATTATTTTCTGCATTAAGACCGCAAAAATGATTTAATCCTGCTTCAATTGTTTTTAATTTAACATCAGGAATTTTATGTGGAACATTTTTGCTATTGTTTTTTAGTGAGCGTTTTATGCCTAATTCATTATACAAATTACTGCCAAAACAGTAGACTTCATTTGTAGTGCTAATAGCACAAGTAGAGTTTTTACTTAGAGCAATATCTTTAAATTTTATACCTACTGTTTTTACCTCTTCAAATTGCTCAAGCATAGGTAAAGAATTTTGAGTTCCATTTCCAAGTTGGCCATATAAATTGTTCCCTGAGCATAATATTTTATTATCTTTGCTTCTAATGATACAAGCATGTTCTCTCCCAACGACAGCTTTTGCAGTATGAAAATTTATATTCTTATTTTGTTCTGGATAATCACTAAAAATATTTTCTGAATTATTTTTATTTGTCTAGCAGTATAAATTATTTAGTCCTTGAATGGCGACAGCGCATACAAAATAAGAACCAACACTTACTTGCTTAAATTGTAAACTACTTGCCCATGGGGTTGAAATAGGCGTATTCCAAGGATTGGAATGCGTCTTAGCTTGTTCTGAGCTGCTAGCACAAAATAATCTGCTACCGACTAAACTTATTCCACACTTATCTTGATTGCCTATACTTATATCTTTATAAAAATTTTTTTCAAAAAATCCCCAGCATTCTAAATTGTTATTTTTTGTGATCCCACAAGTCGATTGAGTATTTGTGGCAAGTTGTTTAAATGTAAGTCTCCAATTTGGAAATGGTTTTTGCGGTGATAACCTTATTTTATATGTGCTTCCATTAGAATTAATTATAGGTATTGAATTTTCTTCTGGTGAGCCACCAATTTGACCAAAGGTATTATCACCAAAACAAAAAACTTCGCCATTTTTAGTTAACGCACACGTAGAATAGTCACTTAATGTTACAGATTCAATTTCCGTATTTGAAAAGTTTGTATCATTACTTTGAACAGGTTGTGGTAAATATACCTTTGTAATGTTTCGCGGATCTAATCCAGCTTGACCAAAATAATTACTTCCCCAGCACTCTAGTTTTCTATCTAAAGTAACAGCGCAAGCATGATATTTTCCTGTTGAAACTGAAATATAGTCTTTGTTTCCTACTTGAGTCAATTTCCCTATTGCTTCATCAGAATCGTCGTCTTGTCCTAATTGAGCAAATGTATTGTCACCAGCACAGAATAACTTTCCAAATTTGGTATTTAATTTTTCACCTTCTTTAGAAATAGCACAAAAAAACTGTTCTCCCGCAGAAACTTGAAAGAATTTTTTATCTAAGTATTGAATAGGAATAGGGTTGTTAGAATTTTGCAGTGTTTCGCCTTTTTTAAAGTAGCTTGTTAAATTAGCTAATTGTCCTCTAGAATTATCACCCCAACTATGTAATTGACCATTATTATCAATTACATATACATTTTTATTTTTTGTCGAGACATCAATAATTTGTTTATTTTGCAAAATTTTTATTGGTTCTATTGGCTTTGATATTGAGGACTGAGCTTCTTTTTCAAGTAGTTTTTTTTCCCAACAGGCTAGTGATTGATCATTGCTGTTAATAGCGCATGAATAACTATCACCTAATGCAATTTTAGAATAGGAACCAATCATTTTTGTTTCGTTTGGTGGCAAACGCGATCCGTCTTTAAATAATTGATAGCAGTGTAATTCGTTACTTAATTTTTTTATGCCACATAAATATTCATTATTTTGTGCAATGGATTCAAAGAAGTCAGAACTTTGCCAAACTACACTTCTTTCTTTTCTGCTTAAATTTGAATTATCAGCCAGGGCTGATTGGAAAAAAAACAGAGGTAATAACAGACTAAAAGAATGATGTTTTTTTAATTTCATAAAATATTTCCTAATAAATACAAAATAAAAATTCAATATTATTGAATTCTGTAAAATTTAATAATTTTTTTTGTTTTTTAAGTCAATATTAAAAATAAATTTGTAAATTTTGTTGACTTGTTTAAAATTTAAATTAATAGAGAATATACCTAGTTTTTTTAGGTTAAAGTTTTACTGTCTAATCAGAGGTAATAATGAAACAAGTCGTAAAAATTTTTTTAAATATTTCAACCGTTTCTTTTTTAAGTTTTAATATAGCTAATGCAGACACAAATAATGAAGAACAAATACATATTCTTAATTCTAGTGTTGAAAATATTTCTCAAAATCAAACGGAAAGTAACCGCCAAATTTTAGAGCTCCAAAATAAACTAGAAAATTTGATGAGAAAGTTCGAAACTATAAATTCACAAAATGAAGCACCTAAACTGCCTGCAGGGACTGTCGTTGCTTTTGCTGGTAAAAATATTCCAAAAGGTTGGTTACTTTGTGATGGTAGAGTGATTTCAAGAAAAGGTGTTTACCAAGCACTGTTTGATTCAATAGGTTCCGCTCGCGGCCAAGGCGATGGTTCAACGACATTTCATTTACCAGATTATCGCGGATTATTTTTGCGTGGTGTTTTAGATGAAAGAAGTAGTTTAATAGATCCTTCTGCTGCAACTCGGGGAGCAATGAATACTGGTGGGAATACTGGAAATAAAGTGGGTACTTATCAAAGTGATTCTTTTGCAGAACATAGTCATAATTCGGGGAATTTAAAAAACTCTAGTAATTATTTGAGTTATAGTGGAAGTGCTAGCCCAGATAGCAGAGTTATAAGTGGTTCAACGAATTACGAAGGCTCTCATTCACATGATTTTATCTCTAGATGGGGGGCTGGTAACATTGGTGGTGGTGGCTATAATGTTATACAAGCAGATAGATCTTTAAATAGATTTATAACACCGACTGAAACATCAGGATCCCACAGTCACTCCTTTTCAGTAAGGCTTCCAAACTATTCCTTCTCAATCAACACAAATATTCCAGCACAAACAATTAGTGGCACAACGGCAACTCAAGGTGGCAGTGAAACCAGACCAAAAAATGCTTACGTTTATTACATTATTAAATATTAATAAATAAATTAATTACTATTCTAAATAAAACAAGACAGAAATAAAATAATATTTCTGTCTTGTTTTATTCTTTTAAAATACTTTCAAGAAACAAATAATCTTATTCCCCAAACTCTTCTTTAAACCAATGCGCAAATAATTCTTCGGAACGGGCGGCAAGCATTTCACGTTTTGTAGACTTATCTATTTTTTTCATTTTTAACACTTGCTCCGTATTTTTACTGTATTTTAAAATATCTTCATGACTTAATTCATTAAATAAGCCCCAGTGAATATTCATGGGAGTAAATTTTTTTGCTTCAGCATAAATACAATAACGCGCTAGACAGCCCAGGGATGTGTTCATCGGGGGAAGTGGTAACATTTTTTGTTTTGTTAATTTAAACCCAATTAAATGTCCGATAAATACGCCCATGGCAGTGCTTTCTAAGTAACCTTCCACACCCATAATTTGTCCCGCTAAGTAAATTTTAGAATTTGCTTTTAAAGTAAAGTCAGCATTTAAAACACTAGGAGAAACTAGATACGTATTTCTATGCATACTGCCTAAGCGAAAAAATTCAACGTTTTGCAAACCAGGAATAGTGGCAAAAATTTCTTTTTGGGCTTTCCAGTTTAACCGCGTTTGAAACCCGACCATATTCCAAGCATTATCGCCAAGACTTTCTTTGCGTAATTGCACGACAGCATAAGGCATTTTACCCGTTTTAGGATTGACAAGACCTTTTGGTTTCATTGGTCCAAATGCTAAGGTCTTTGGCCCGCTCTCTGCTAATACTTCGATGGGTTGACAACCATTAAAGTAACGCGGTTCTTCAAAGTTTTTGTGTGGTACTTTTTCTCCTGCTTTTACCTTATCAACAAAGGCAAAATACTCTTCTTTATTTAAAGGTAAATTTAAGTAATCACCTTCTGCATCACTTTCAGGAATGTTAGGCAAACCTTCTAATTCTTGTTGTTGTGCCGCTTGTTTTTTTTCATAAAGACTGGTGCGTGATTGTCTATTGGCAAAAAAAGCAACTTCATAATCTATGCTGTCTCCGTCAATAATAGGAGCAATGGCATCGTAAAAATAGAGCTGATCACTTGCCGTTATTTGTCTGAGATCGGCGGCAAGAGCATCGTCTGTCAGAGGTCCTGTGGCAATGACGATAGCTTGGAAGTCAGCAATAAAATTTAATGCAGCAACAGATGCGACAACTTTATCAACTACAGTAATATTTTTGTGATTTTTTAACTTTTGCGTAATTTCGCTTGAGAAAAGTTCTCTATCAACCGCTAGCGTTTCGCCTGCGGGGACTTCAGCTTTTCGGGCTGTAGGAACAATAAGACTGCCTAATTTAGTCAGTTCGTCTTTAAGAGTGCCAGCGGGGTTAAGGCGGCTTTTCGATTTTAAGCTGTTTGAGCATACTAATTCAGCAAAAAGGTGTGGTGAAATTTGCGCGGGTGTTGTTTTTTGGGCTTTCATCTCAAACAAAGTCACATTCACTTGATAATGTTCGGCTAAAATCCAGGCACATTCGCAGCCAGCAAGACCAGCACCTATTACAGCTACTTTCATTTAAAAATCCTCTTTTTTAACAGCAAAATATAGAAATTTACGCATTTAGGCCTTAAAGAAGCCTAAATTTATGCTAAGAGACTGTATTGCAGAGTATGTCGTTGGTTTCAACACATTCTTAAAATGTTATGAATGCTATTTCCTAAATTCAAAAGAGACAGAAAAGGAAGAGGTATGCCACTTTTTGTAGTGACTGGAGCCCATGGTTTTATTGGGACAAATATTGTGGAAAAAATATTGGCAATGGATCCCGTTGATCTCGGATTTCCAAAACATTCTCCTGTTAAGTTTTCGAATTATGCTGAACAAGGACATCATGAATTAGGTTGTTCCGTTATTGCTAGTGATTTAGCAGTAAGCATTAATAGAGAGACGGCAAGACGTTTTTTAGGTTCTGCTAGGTACCAATATATAGATTATAAAGAGTTGGTTTCATATTTAGAAAATTTAACCCAAAAACCAGATGCAGTTATTCATAATGGAGCATGTTCCTCTACAACGGAAACAGACCCGAATGTTTTTGCTGAATTAAACGTAAATTATTCAAAAGCATTATGGGAATTTTGTGCCAAATATAACATTCCATATATTTACGCTTCAAGTGCTGCTACATATGGCGATGGTACGTTAGGTTTTTCAGATAAAAAAGAAGATTGTGAATAATATACGCCGCTAAATTTATATGGAAAATCAAAACTCGATTTTGATATATGGGCTTTAAAACAAAGAAAAACACCTGCATCGTGGTTTGGTCTTCGTTACTTTAATGTTTTTGGCCAATTTGAAGCACACAAAGGTGGGCAAGCAAGTATGGTTTATCATGGTTATCAACAAGCCACACGTTCAGGAAAAATAAAATTATTCGCTAGCAATTCCCCTAAATATAAGGCTGGTGAACAATTACGAGATTTTGTTTACGTTGACGATATTGTCTCTACTACTATGCAATTACTCCATTTGGCGTTGATGCGTAAATCAGGTGAAAGCAAATTGTTTTTACCTGAAAATGGAGTCTTTTTAAACATTGGCAGAGGTATCGCAGAAACTTGGAATAGCTTAGCAAATGAGGTTTTTTCGGCTCTGTCTATGCCAGCAAATATTGAATATATTCCGATGCCAGCAAATATTATTAATCAATATCAAAACTATACTTGTGCTGATTTATCTACATTACGTTCCATAGGAGTTCAGCACGAATTTACAACTTTAAATGTGGGTGTAAAAAAATATGTACAGAAGCATTTAATGCGTGGGCAATAGCAATTGTAAAAAAATTTATTTTTGATTATATTTTTAAAGTTCTGTAATTAGTAAAATGACTAATCAAAAAAGGTTTTTGCATGGACGCACAACAACTGACACGACAAATTTATTGGTCTCCTTCTGGTAGTCTCAATGAAATACTGCATTTGACGACTTATTTATGGTTAGTCGTAGCTATCATTATTTTTGGCTATGGCCTTTGGAAACATGTCGTGTTGTGGCGAGCGGGAAAGCCAGAAGCTTGTTTTGATCATCCCATTGAGCGAACTATTTTATTTTTTCGTAACGTTATTGGACAGGCGAAGGTCTTGCGTTCAAGACGCCAAAGAGATCCCAAACCACGATCAATTTATGCAGCCTGGATGCATGGACTTATTTTTTATGGTTTTTTTGCGTTGGTATTTGGAACAACTATAGTTGCATTAAAAGATTATCATATTGTCGATTTATATTACGGTTGGTTTTATGCTTTTACTAAAGTAACATGTCAAGTAGGAGGTGTTTCTTTAGCAATTGGTCTTTTATTAGGTATATTTAGAAGATCAGATAAAAGCTTAAAATTTGGACACAGTCTCAGTTATACTCTAATTTACACCTTTTTATTTTTACTTGTTTTACAAGGTTTTTTATTGCAAGGATTCCGTCTCGCATTTGATCAAAATGCGACAGACACCCAGTGGGCATTTGTTGGGTATTTGTTTAGTTATTTATATGCAAAAAATATGGCAGCTGAAAATGCAAATACATTGTATACCGTTTTATGGTATTTTCACATGCTTACAACCATGGCCTTTATTGCAACAATCCCATACACGAGAGCACTGCATGTAGTAACAGCTTCTTTAAATTTATATACACAGCGATTGACACCAGCCGTCATGCTGGCAAAAATGGATTTTGAAAATGCCGAAGCTGAATATTTTGGTGCGCGCGATATTCGCGATTTTACTTGGAAAGACTTATTAAGTTTTGATAGCTGTACTGAGTGCCGTCGTTGTACTGATATTTGTCCTGCCAATGCTGTGCTAAAGCCCCTTGATCCGCGTGAAATTATTTTAAAAATGAAAAATAGTATGACTGTGGAAGCTTTGTTTCCTAAGCAAGGTGAAGAAGAAAAATATTATTTATTTGAAAACAATATCATTTCTCATAATGAAATTTGGGCTTGTACGAATTGCGGTGGTTGTGTCAATGAATGCCCTGTCGGAATTGATCAGTTACGAACCATTATGCAATTACGCAGATATCAAACCTTATCTTTAGGAGAAATTCCGCCTGCGGCAGGCAAAGCTATTGAAAATATCAAACAATATAGTAATCCTTGGGGGCTTGCGTCCGCTGATCGGTTTAAGTGGGCAGAAGGTCTTGATATCCCCATTCTCACAGGGGATTCTCCTGAAGTTGAATATTTGTACTATGTGGGTTGTGCTGGTTCCTATGATTTAGGAAATCAAAAAGTAGCAAGAGCTGTGGTTAATATTTTAAAATATTGTGGTGTTAATTTCGCAGTTATGGGTAAAGCCGAAAAATGCAATGGTGAACCCGTAAAACGTCTAGGCGATGAATATTCTTTTGCTGAAATTGCTAACAGTAATGTTGAACAATTAAATAAATTAAAATTTAAAAAAATTGTTACTCATTGTCCACATTGTTTTAATACTTTAAAAAATGACTATCAAGAATATGGTGGTAAATATGAAGTTTATCATCATACGCAATTACTTTCTGAACTACATAAAAGTAACAAATTAAATTTACCTATTGAAGTAAACAAATCTGTTACGTTTCATGATCCCTGTTTTTTAGGAAGACACAATGGGGAATATGAAGCACCAAGACAAATATTAGAAGCTGTTGCAGGTCTTCGCCTTGCAGAAATGGAAGCAAGCCGTGAGACTTCAAGCTGTTGTGGTATGGGTGGCGGCAATATGTGGTATGAAAGTGAAGGAGGTGGCAAAATAATAGAAAAACGTCTTGAACACGTTGCCCAAACGGGAGCTAAAACACTTGTGACGGGTTGTTCATATTGTATGATTAATTTTAAGAGTGCCTTTCAAAATTTGGAACAAACAAAAGATTTAGAAATTTTAGATATTGCTGAAGCTGTTATGTTGGCAATGCCAAATGAAGCAAAAAATCCAGGTGCTTCTAGGCCTAATTGATATTTGACTTATCTTTGTGCTAAGGTTATCCCAAGGGAAATCGTGGTGGGAGGCTTTTGGGTCTCTGGTTTTACCTAACAATTTCTTCTGCTTTTTAGGAGGGTGGTTTATGCACACCTTTAGTTTTGGTGAATTGGCACTCATTTTTGGTATTGTTATTATTTTATTTGGTGGCAAAAGAATAGCTTCTGTAGGCAAAGCATTAGGTGAAGGCATTTCAAATTTCAAAAAAGGTTTAAATAATGGTTCTGCAGAAGATAAACAATTAACGCCACCTGCAAACACACAAAACCAAGCACAAGTTGTTGATGTTGAGCACAAAGAAGTGCCAAAAGTTTAAGCATGGCGCTTTTAAATGACTTAAGTCAAAAGCTTATATTTGTTGTTGGCAAAGGTGGTGTTGGCAGAACAACGGTATCAGCTTCAGTTGCCTATCACTATGCGCAAAAAGGTGAAAAAGTTCTGCTGGTACAATGGGCTTTAAAAGATGCCGTGTCACCTTTATACGCGCAATCTGCTTGTTCACATAAAGAATCAAATACCCCACACCATTATAAAATAATGAATTTTTCAGCATCTGAAGCCATACGGGAATATTTTGTTGAACATTTAAAAATGCGGCTTATTTATAATGTTGTTATTGAAAATAAGCATGTGCAACGATTGATCCATGCAGCCCCTGGTGTTCAGGAATTGTTTTTTTTAGGGCGGCTTTTTTGGTTGGTTGAATTGGCGGCGGTAGAAAAAGGTTATTATTATGACAAAGTCATTGTTGACTTGCCAGCAACAGGTCATGGATTATCCTTATTTGGAATTGCCCCTGCGGTCGCTAATTTAGGGATGACGGGACCACTCGCTTATGAATGTGAACGTGTGAATCGTTTGTTGATGGATCAAGAAAAAACGGGAGTTATTGTTGTTACCTTACCAGAGGAACTGCCGATCGAAGAATGTTTCGAAACTATTCCAAAAATCACTCAACAATTGCAACGACCTCCTCTTGGTATAGTTGTCAACCAATCTGTTAATATCAATATCTTTCCAGAAATGAATTTTTCTGAGAGTGAGCTCTGGTATAAAAATTTATTCAACAGTTTAAATGAAAAAAATGCACAAACCGAATTAAATTTAATTTTATCAATCCTGCATAAAAAAAATATTTGCGAAAATCATTTAACAAAATGGGCTCAGAATTATTCGGATAAAATAGAAAAGGTTATTCCTGTTGTCTCGCTTCCTGATCTAAATATTTTAAGTCATTCTGCTTCGCAAGTAGAAATGATTGAATTACTTTCTCATTATTTTTAAAGATAGAGGTTTCGAGGTTTTAATGGAAAAAACTTTTCCTAGGTTGCATGTTTTTTTAGGAGCTGGTGGTGTAGGTAAAACAACCCTGTCGGCCTCGTTTGCTTTATCGTTAGCGCATTCTGGTAAAAAAGTAGGTTTAATTAGTATTGATCCTGCTAAAAGATTGCAAACGGCATTGGGGATTATGAACATTTCTGAAGTAGGGACTTTAATTCCTTTAACTCACAATTCGGGTCAGTTACGGGCTGCGGTTTTGCATATAGGGGAAAGTTTGTTGCGTTGGGTTGATGAAAAAGGAATGTCAGCTGAAAAAAAAGAACAACTTTTAAAAAACCCTTATTATACCGCTTTAGCTAATAAGATGGCAACGGCTATAGATACTCTGGCTGCCATTCGTGTAGCTGAATGGTTAGAGCAGTATCCTGAAACTGAAGAGCTTGTCATTGACACCGCCCCAGGAATACATGCTATCGATTTTATTGCAAAACCAGAAAAAGTATCATTATTTTTAGATAGTAAAATAATTGATTGGATTAAATGGTTTGTCGGGAGTGCAAAAGAAAAACAAAGTTTTGTGGCGCGTGCTTTTAAGTCGGGGGCAAAAAAAATAATCGATGGGTTAGCACTCGTGGGAGGGCGCAACTTTATTGTAAATTTTGGTGAATTTTTAATTTTGCTTGATGAAGTTTTTGTGACGGCACTCGATCGGATAAAATTTGCCCAAAAATGGTTAAGCCATTCCTCGACCCAAATTTTTGTAGTAACTGCCATTCGTGATGATGCTATATTTGTCTCGAAAGAAATTCAGCGGGTATTAATTGAAATTGGAATTAAACCAGCATATGCAATAATAAATAAAACGTTTCCAGAAAATTTAAAAGAAAATTCTAATTTAAATAAATTTATCGATAAAACAGAATTCGTAAACAAAAAAGAAGAATTATTTTCAAACTATTTAAAAAGTTATCTTTCTACACAAGAAAAAGTAGCTAAAGAACTTTCTTATGCGAAAATAGCATCAATAGAAATTCCAATTGCATCTGGTTTGGATGGAGAGCAAGAACTCAGATTTTCTGATTTATCTTCAATTGGGGATCTCATTCGGCAAAAGACGGGAAAAAATAAATGAAGTTCATGCTAGTTGTTCCACATATGCTTGGTGATCTTTTAATTAAATTATTTGCTGGTTTTGGACGGTTTTTAATTTTTCTCAAAGAAGTTTTTATGTGGTTTTTTAAGCCACCATTTCGTCTGACACTTTTAATTAAACAGCTTGAATTTGTTGGAAATAAAAGTTCATTAATTATTTTAATTTCTGCATTCTTTGTTGGCGCTGTGCTGGGCTTGCAGCTTGGTGTTATTTTCCGTTTATTTAGTGCAGAAGGACTTATGGGTGCAGCGACTGGTAAATCTCTTGCTCTTGAATTGGGTCCTGTTATGTGTGGTTTTATTGTGATTGGGCGGGCAGGTGCAGCGATGGCTGCAGAAATTGCAACAATGCGCGTAAATGAACAAATAGATGCCATGGAAGCTATGGGTGTAAATCCTATTAGTTACCTTGTAATTCCTCGTGTTTTAGCAAGTACAATTATGATGCCTGTTTTAGCAGGAATATTTTTATTTGTGGGAATAATTGGTTGCTATGCTGTAGCAGTTATTTTTTACCGAGTTGATACCATGACCTTTATGCAACAATTAAAATGGATAGTTTATTGGAGTGACGTTGTTAAAGGCTTGGTAAAGGCCACAGCATTTGGATTTATTTTTTCAACAATAGCATGTTATAAAGGGTTTAAGGCTAAAGGTGGTGCCAAAGGAGTGGGAGAAGCGACTACAAGTGCGGTGGTTGCTAGTTTACTTTCAATATTAGTTGGTGATTTTATCATTACTATTTTCCAAGTAAGGTAATTTTTTTATTTTATGTCTAGTGCAAGTATTGTATCTTTGGTTGAAGTTAAAAAATCATTTGGAAATAATCATGTTTTAAATGGATTAAATATAGAAATTCCAAGAAATAAAATATCATTTATTATTGGGCGAAGTGGTGAAGGAAAATCTGTTACTTTAAAAAACATGATCGGTTTGTTAAAACCCGATTCTGGAGCAATATACATAAATGGCACCAATATGGTGGAAGCGACTGAAGCTAAATGGGATATTGTCAGAAGTAAAATAGGAATACTTTTCCAAGATGGAGCATTATTTGATAGTTTGAATATATTTGAAAATATTTCTTTTCCTATTCAAAATCATTTGAAAATGTCTAAATCTGAAATGGAAAAAGAAGTTGTGCGTTTGCTAGATATGATTGGTTTACCAGGTATTGAAGAAAAATTTCCACCAGAATTATCAATTGGAGAAAGAAAACGTGTGGGACTTGCAAGAGCACTATCTCTGAAACCAGAATTGTTACTTTATGACGAGCCAACCACGAGTATGGATCCATTGGTTTCAGACCTCATAGACAATTTAATTATAAACACCCAAAAAAGTTTGGACGGTATTACTTCTGTTGTGGTAAGCCATGACATTACGTCTGTAATGAATGTAGCAGACTATGTTTTTCTTTTGCATAAAGGAAAAATATACTTTCAAGGGACTCCAAAGGATTTTGCCTCGAGCCCTGATGAACTTGTTAGACAATTTTTAACTGGCGGCAGAAATGGACCATTAGAAGTTCCTATAGCTTAATTTAAAATTTAAATATCTGGACACTAAAAATTAAGGATTAGTTTTACATGGCATTGTCCTCGGAAGTAAAAGTTGGTTTGTTTGCAATATTAGGAGCTTCTGTCCTAACAACGACAGCTGTTGTATTGGGGGGGAATCCTTTTGCTTCTAAAAAACAGCATTTTTATACAGTCATTAGCAATGTCAGAGGTGTTGCGGAAAGAACTCAGGTCCGCGCCTCTGGAGTACAAGTTGGTGAAGTCACTTCAGTCGAAATATTGCAAGATGGTGCCAGAATAAACTTTAGTGTGGATGGCAGTCTTAAAATTCCAAAAGGTTCTTTTCTTGAAATCAAGTCGCGCGGTATTTTGGGTGATGTCTTTATTGAAATCGTCCGCAATCAAGGTGAAACAAGTTTCATGGCATCTGGTGAATTTATGCCGCGAAATCCTGAATCTAATGATATTGAAGCTTTAATGACGAATTTAAACAATATTGCCCGCGATATTAAGAAAATAACGGGGTCTCTTTCTAATGTTCTGGGAACAAAAGAAGGTGAAACTTCTGTAAAGAATATTTTAGATAACATTGAAGGAGTTACAGCCGATCTTCGTGACATTACGTCAAGCCAAAAAACCAATATTAAAGAAGCAATTAAAGGAATTCGTGATAGTGCGGTCAGAATTTCGAATTTAATTGAACGGAATGATACAAAAATTGATCAAATTATTGCAGATGTTAAGACTTTTACAACTGAACTTAGAAATATTTCTACGCCAGAAAATAGAGAAAAAATTGAAAATATCATTGCAAATGTTGATGAAGCTACTGCTGCTATAAAACGAATGGCTGCTAAAATTGAAAAAGGCGAGGGGACTATTGGTCAGCTGATTGCTAAAGATGAAACAGCAGATGAAGTTAAAGCGACTTTAAAGAGCATACAAGATGTCGTGAAACCCATTTCGCAACTCAAGCTTACTATGATGGATAGGGCTGAGTACAGGGTAGCCAATGCGCAAACAGGTGATAAATTTACGAATGAATTTGATTTAATGTTCTCGACAAGACCAGATCGTTATTATTTATTAGGGATCACCAATGTTTCCTATGGTCGTGAAGTCGATACAACGACAGCCACTACTACGACAAATGGGAATACGACCACAACAACAACCCAAAAAAATACCAATGAAAATGTGACTAATGTACGTTATAATTTACAAATTTCGCAAAGAATAGGCTTTATGGCTGTCCGTGTCGGGATGTTCGCTAGCTCAGGTGGTTTTGCAACTGACTTTTATGCTTTTAAAGATCGTCTTGTGGGTTCGGTTGAATTTTCGCAATTTGGTGGCAGCCCCACACCGTCTGATACACAATATGGTAGTAAAGGCCCCTTTAATATAAAAGCATTTACCAATGTCTTTATTACTCCCAATGTCTTTTTTACAGCAGGTGTCGATGGCATGGTTTTATATGATAAGCCCTTTCCATTTATCGGTGCAGGTCTTTCTATTACCGATGAAGACATTAAGGGTTTGTTAGGAGTTGCTGCATTAGCGAAATAAGAAGTTGTTAATATACTTTTTATATTTAACTTAGGCATTAAAAAAAAGAGCGGGTTTTTATCCCGCTCTTTAATTATCCTACTAAAATATTATCTTTATAATTTAGCATCGTATGCTTTAAATTGTGGTGAAGATTTACTTGGAGCTTTTAGAACCAATTCATTGCTTGCATTTAAGTCAAGAACTCTTCCTTCAGGATCTTCTTTTGACTTGATATAGCCTTCTGAAGTTAATTCCCAAATTTGATTGTTTTTAATGACTTTATCTTCATTATGCTCAGAACATGGTTCAGTAATTGCGATATATTCTTCACTTCCTAAAAAATTATTTTTCTTTAGAGCAAGGCAAAGATTATTCAAGCCAGATCTCGATTTGAGTTGTTTGGTTTCAATATCATAACCCCAAATTTGTTCATGACTATTGTTACAGTCAGCTAAAGAGACCTGGTTAGAATCTTTTGCAGAAGCTAAACACAAAGTTGCAGTTAAGTCTTTCATTTTTTGCAATCTTACATTTTCTTCTGAAGCAAAAAATGGTGAACTCCAATTTACAGTAACAGTAACAGGCGCAACTTGAATTTCACCAGTGCCTACGCTAATGTTGTATGATTTTTTAACAACATAATTTGTTACGTTTCCATAAACCACTGCAGTCTGAGCTTTAGTCCAAATATAGAAATCTGATGTTCCTTTATTTTCTTTCGAAGTTTTGTAAATTGCTTGGAAAGCAGGAGTAAAGGATTTATGACTTATTGCTGAGAATTTATTAATGTTTGAAGTCCATTTTGTATTCCATGGCAATGTGCTAAAATTACAGTTATATGAGTCATAATTAGTTAAATATGTACAAATATTTTCTGGTATTTTGGCATCCCATATCCACATTGCTTTATTAGCATTACTATTGTTTTCTACAGTATATTCATGAGTTTCAAATTGAATTGTTCTTGAATTTGTGTGTAAAACATTGGCACTTAATTCTGCATTTAAATTAGCTTCGACTTCGCCTAAACTTAAGCCTGTAGCTGGAGAAACGGCAGGTTTAAATTCACCTTTCACACCAGATTTTAATCCTCCTGATAACCCGAAATTATAGCCTCTTGTTTCAGAAACATTGGTTTTAGGGTTAATATTTAAAGGAAATGTATGAATTAAATCGACAACAACATCTTCCTTTTTTAATGGATTTACTGTTTTTAAATCAATTTCAAACATGTATTTATTAGCAATAGTTGATATTTTATCACCTTTTTTAGTTTGCTTTTGAGTGATAGTATCACCAATATGCCAACCTGTTCCACCTTCTTCTAAAGGAGAAATGCTAAAAGTAATAAATTTTCCTTCTTCAGTTTTAATTTTTTCGTTACTATTTTTAGTTGAAAATTCACCTTTTCTAGAACCTGTCATATCAACTTTAAAATGTAACTTAACATTGGCTTGTTTATTACAATAATCAACTAATTTAGTGTCTTTTTCGTCTAAATCTGGCATGTGACATTGTAATTCTTCTTCAAATAATGAAACAGTGACAGATGATCTTTTTAAATCGAGTTTATTTTCATTTTTTGGTTCTGTGTTTTGGTTTTCTGTTTCAGCTTCGTTTGGAACTGAAACTTTTTGTAATATCATTTTACCAATTTCAGACTCGGTGTGTTTTGAATTGTTATCAGTTGCAACAATATTAAGTTCACCATTGGGTTCTTGGAAAAGGTAAACGTTTTTTTTATGTAACAAAAGTGGAGAAGCGTCTTTATATAAAGCGTCTAAATTTTTAGAATTATGTTCTAATTCAAACTTTATAACTTTATTATTTCTAATTTCAGAAGAAATATCAGAATGTTCATTAGCATTGTTGCTATTTACTCTGACAAAATTTGTGCCATCAAATTTTTCTGTATTGTTTTTTTTCTGAAAACCGCAACTGACGACGACTAAGGAAAGCAAACCAGTAAATAAGTACTTAAATTTATTATTGTTTATCCGCATGATCTCTCCCTGCTAAAGATGAACGTACCTATATTTATAATTAGCAATAAATATGCCAAATTATAAAAACATTTTATGTCTCTTAAGTCTTTTATAACTATTAATTAATTTTGGATTAAAAATGGATTAATGTTTTTTATGAAAAAAATGACAATAAATAAAACTTTATTCTTTATTTTTATGAATTACTTCTCTTCTTGAAAAAGGGAAAGTTTAATAAATTATTGGCTACAACTTCTAAAGTGTATAAATTTTATACACAGTAATATAACTAATTAAAAATAATGTATTATTAAGTGTAAAAACTTTATACAGGTGTGTAAAATATTTAAACAATTTCAGTCAAATTTTTTTTATAAGATTAATAAACAAAAAAAGTTCTTTTTAATAAATTAAAAAGAACTTGTTAAGTAGAAAAAATATCAATTTATTTTGCATTTAATTTTTCATCGATAGCTTTTTTCAAACCAGCCACGCTTAAATTGCCTTCAAATTTTTCACCGTTAATAAATATAGAAGGAGTGCCACTCACACCAATATTATTTCCTTCTTCCATTTGTGCCATAATAGACT
>CAYSZE010000382.1:0-8123 GCA_964435255.1 uncultured Oligoflexia bacterium | reverse complement strand
ATATAGTGGACTTAATGGTTAATAATGGTTTTGATTGGTCCCCTTCTGCGTTAGGAGGGTCTGTGACTGGTAATGGTTATACTATGCCTTTTGGCTTTAATGTGCCCCAAGGTGCCCCTCTCTTTTTCTCCCAAACAGGGCAAACTGCCGATCCTACAGCTTTAGGATCCTCTGCTGGTAGTAATGCCATTTTAGGGATCATGAGCACAAGTACCATAAATTTAGGCCCCTTTAGCTTAACCCCTGGTGCTTTGTTATTTGCCTTAAAAACAGACACTAATACAAACGTTCTACAAACCCCCAGTATGATTGTCTCTGACAATGAGCAAGCTTTGTTTTCTTCTAATGAAGAATACAGCGTGACAAACCAGGTGGCTAACCCTAATGGCAGTGGTCAAATAGCACAAACGACTAAATACACCGTCGCTACCGAATTAAAAGTCACCCCGCAAATTTCGCGGGCCGACTTTGTCACCATGAAAATAAATTTAAAACTTGACGATGCAGCTGCTGCTAACAAAGATGGCGCTCCGAACCCCATTACCAAACGTTCCGCAGAATCGGTGGTCATTGTGCAAAATGGCCAAACAGCTGTTATAGGTGGTATAACTAAAGACACAACAAAAGTAACAGAAAGTAAAGTTCCTTTATTTGGGGATATTCCAATTTTAGGCTGGTTATTTAAAACTTCTAAGTCAACAAAAACCAAAACAAATTTAAATTTATTTATCACCCCACATATTGTGCGCAATTCTGAAGATCTCGAAAAAATATACCAACAAAAAATTAAAGACCGCGATGCGTTCTTACGGGCTTTTTATGGTGAAAAATTTAAAAAGCAAGAGTTTTATTCAAAATTGCCAACAGAAGAAGACGGTAAAGCCCCTCCGCCTTATAAAAGCGAAGAAGAATTAAACAAAAATAATTCCGATACTTCTCAATCACAACAAGACTTGTTGCCTAAAAAATCGCATCTTCCAAGTGAAGATCCTAACCCCATTAATGCGCCTTCTAGCAACCAAAGTGGCGGTGGTGGTTTCGGTTTCCCACAACCATCAGCGCCCCCACCACCTCCCTTCAATAACTAATTTTAGGAGGCGAGCAGAGCACAATGGCTACGGAACAAACAACATTAACTGTCGAAGATGCTGCTAAACTCATTTTATCCAAAATAAAAGTGAGTGCAGATAAATTTACTGCGACAGAATTGTCTTCAAAAAATAGAAATTTAGAAGACATTCTGTTTAACGATTTTAAAGTCCCGCAAAATAATATTGAAGAAGCATTGTTAGAACAACAAGCAACAAACAGAACGTTAAGTGAAATTTTAATAGAAAATGAACTGATCCAAGAAGTCGATATGCTTAAAGCATTATCCATTCATTTAAATTTAGACTTTCGCGATAATTTCCCCTTTCATGAGATTGATCCTAAACTCATTCAAAAACTCAATATCAGTTTTTGTTTACAACATACGTTTGTTCCTATTTCAGAAGATGAATTAAATGTAACAGTTGCTGTTGCCAACCCACTGGATACAGTCAGTATTGATGACCTAAGAGTTTTATTAAACAAAAATATCAAACGCGTTGTTGCCCCCAAAGATCTTGTTGAAGCGGCTATCAATAATGTGTTTGAACGCCAAGAATTGGTTGATCAAAACAAGGGCCTCACCGCAGCTAGTGATGATGATATCGATGGTATTGAAGGTCTCGATGTCGCTCATAACTTGTTACAAGACAACGAAGAAGCACCTGTTCGAAAAGAAGTGACTGCTATTATTCGTCGAAGTATTACGGAAAAAGCTTCAGATATTCACATTGAACCCTTTGAAGATCGGGTTTCTGTACGGTTTCGGGTGGACGGTCGTTTGCGTGAAGTCCGGGTTATTCCTAAAAAATACCAATCAAGTGTATCTACCCGTATTAAAATACTAGCAAAATTAAATATTGCCGAAAGCCGTCTGCCTCAAGATGGTCGTATTACTTTAAAAGTAGGAACGCGCGAAATTGACGTGCGGGTCAGTACATTACCTATTAAATTTGGCGAACGGATAGTACTTCGTATTCTAGACAAATCAGGTGGTCTGCCTAACTTAGAAGATATTGGTTTGCCCAAAGCGTTACTCAAAAGTTTTAAACAAGTTGTAACACAAAAACATGGCATCGTTTTGGTAACAGGACCTACAGGATCAGGTAAAACAACCACTTTAGCATCTGCTTTAATGCACATTAACAAACCCGATGTCAGCATTATTACCGTGGAAGACCCCGTAGAAATTCAATTACCTGGAGTGAGCCAAGTTGAAGTCAATGATAAAGCTGGCTTGACATTTGCAGCTGCATTACGTTCTATTTTACGGCAAAACCCAAATATTATTCTTATTGGTGAAATTCGTGATGCTGAAACGGCACAAATTGCAGTGCAAGCATCGATAACGGGGCACTTGGTTTTTAGCACGTTGCATACGAATGACACTGCCGCTTCGGTCACCCGTCTGGTTGACTTTGGGATTGAACCTTTTCAAATTACGACTGCCGTTGTTGCTATTTTAGCTGTTCGGCTTGTCCGAAGAGTGTGTCCTAATTGTAAAGAAGAAACGCAACATACTGCTGAAGAATTAAGTTTATTAGGTGTGACACCTAAACAAACCGCGGGAAAAGTTTTTTATAAAGCCAGAGAAGGTGGTTGTACAAATTGTAAAAACAATGGTTATGCTGGTCGGATTGGTATTTATGAATTGCTGGTATTTGATGAGCATGTCAGAAACTTTGTCTTAAAAAGTTCTGATGGTGCCAGCCTGAAAAAAATGTGTGTGCAACGCGGCATGAAAACCCTGCGTGACTCTGCCCATGAACGATTTTTAAACGGTGAAACAACTTTAGAAGAAGCTCTGTACGCAACGCAGTCAGAACATGAACAAGAACAAGAGGTAAAATAATTATGCCTATGTATTCTTACAAAGGCCAAAATGCGCGGACAGGAAAAAAACTAAAAGCTTATATTGAAGCAGATTCACCAAAAGATGCAAAACAAAAATTAAAAAAACAAGGTATTTATGTTCTTGACTTAAAAGTTGATAGCCGTGCGAGTGCCGCTGAAGGCAACTCGGGCATTCTTGCTATGCTCAATCGCAAACCACCAAAACCAGAAGATATAGCAAACGCGACTAAACAATTTGCTATTTTGTTACGATCTGCTGTGGACATCAACGATGCCCTTCGCGCCATTGCCGATCAAGTTGAAAACGACGAATTAAAATCGGTTTATATCAAAATGCGTGAATTGGTTTCTGAAGGAAAATCACTCTCCGATGCGCATAAAAACTTTCCGAAAGTTTTTTCTTCCATTTATACAAATATGATTGCTGCCGCAGAAAAAGCAGGTGCATTAGCATTAGTCATGCAGCGTCTATCCGATTTTATTAATTATCAAATTGAAATAAAAAGAAAAGTTGTGGGGGCGTTAACTTATCCTGCACTGATGGTTGTTATGGCCATTGCAGTTGTTATTTATCTGTTTGTAAAAGTCATGCCACAAATGACAAAATCGTTTACAACATTAAAAGTTACTTTACCTTGGTACACTGTTATTATGAATGACATTTCTAACTGGATGCAAGACTGGTGGCTTATTTGTGTCGTTATGCTTGGACTAGCCATTTTTGGAACCTATTCTTGGTCAAAAACAGAAAAAGGCAGACAAAAACTTGATAGTATTATGTATACAGCTCCTGTAATTGGTCCTTTGATCCAAAAGGTAACTATTTCCCGTTTTTCAAAAACACTTTCAACTATATTATCGAGTGGTGTACGCATTGTTGAAGGTTTACAACTGACACGAAAAGTAGTTGGCAATACAGTCATGGAAAAAGCATTAGACGAAGCTATTATTAAAGTTCAAGACGGTGATAAATTAGCTGTAGCATTAGAAAGAACAGGTAAATTTCCTTCCATGGTTATTCATATGTTAAAGACGGGTGAAAAAACGGGACAACTTGAAGAAATGCTTGTTAATATCTCCAATGTTTACGATGATGATGTAAACAATCAAATTGTGGTAACAACTCGTCTGATTGAACCAGCAATGATGATTTTTATGGCAGGAGTTGTGTTCATCATGGTGATGTCTGTCATTGGACCAATGATGGCGGCAATGAATCAGTTGCACTGACTTTATATATTTGTATAATCAAATTCTTTGAAGATGGAGTTCTATTTTATGAAAATAAAAAATTTGTTAAGAACAAAAAGACAATTCAATAGCCAAGCTGGTTTTTCTTTAATGGAAATTATTATTGTCGTGGCTATTATTGGTACTTTAATGGGAATCATCGTTGCGCGTATTTCTGGAAGTAACGAACAAGCTAAATCTGGTATTACCGATACAAAGGCTTATACCTTGCAATCAAAATTAATCCAATATCAATTGGCGCAAGGAAAATTTCCGACAACAGGCCAAGGTCTCCAAGCTCTTACTTCCAATCCTGGAGCGCCTATTGCTTCTGAAGATGACTTAAAAGATGGCTGGGGAAATGCATTTGAATATAAATTAACTCCTAAAGGACCACTTATAATTTCTAATGGCCCAGAAGGAACAGCAAATAGTGCTGCTTCTCTTTGTTACCTCAATGGTAAAAAAGTGGACTGTAAATCAAGTGATGCAGGAGCCCAAAACTGAAATCATTTTTATTTGCTCTGTCTTATTTAAATCATTTAGTTAAAATAAAAAAAAAGCAACAAGAAGGTTTTTCTTTATTTGAAATTATTATTGTTCTTGCTTTAATAGGAACAATAGCTGTTGTTATTATTCTAAACTTAAAACTTTCTGTGGACTCACAAATGTCCACAAGTTTAAGAAATCTAACTTCCCAAATTCGTAGTGCCTATGATGACGCTATTTTTTCAGGCCGCATTCACAGAATGGTTTTTGATATAAAAACGGGTGAATATTGGGTCGAACAAGCCCCCTTAGGGTATGAAGGCCGCCCTCCTCTGCTCGACTCTGATTCCGAATCAGACTCTTTACAACGTCGAGACAAAAGAAATGAACTGTTAAAAAATTTAGAGGAAAAATACAAAGACCTTGCCGATCGGCCTATGCCAACATCAAATACCAGTGAAAATAAAACTTATTCTATAAGAAGTATAGCTATTGTCCAAAGAAAAGTATTAAAACCAGTTGACTGGAAAGAAATTAATGATGCAGTTATATTTCGCCAAAAGTTAGCCAGTAGTATAGTTTTTGCACAAGTGCTTACTAGTTTGTCAGCAAAAAAATATGACTATGTCGAAATCTTTTCAAACTCTGATAAGACAAAAAAAGAATATGCTTATATTTATTTTTTGCCTAATGGAACGGCTACATCCACTTCTATTAAATTAGCAATGCAAAATAAAAATAATCCATCTGCTATAAGTGAAGAAGGTCCTAAATACACTTTAAACTTAAATTCACTAACAGGTGAGTGCAATTTGCTAGAAGGTTTTCAAGATGCAAATTTTTCGTTACCTAAAAAATAAATTTACCGTTAATCAAAATATAAATCTTAAACAGCAAGAAGGTTTTACTTTATTTGAATGTATTCTTGCTATTGCCATTTTATCTGTCACAGTGGCAAGTATTGTCGGCTTACAATCCTCTATTATTTCTGTAACCCAACTCGCTTCTGATGGTATGAAAGCATCATGGGCTGCACGTTCAACAATAGCACAAATGCAATATGTTAATGAAATACAAGGTCAAGACCATCTCCCAGAAGAAAAAACTTTTCCTTGGATGACTGACCCGCAGTTTTCTATTGCAATAAAAAGGAAAGAACTTAAAGATGTTAAAATTTCGCAATTTTTAACCAGTGCTATAGGAATTTATAATATTGTCAATCCCCAAGGAAATGAAAACAGTGATGTTGATAAAATGTTTGCCTCAGTTACATCTCTGCTCGATGCCTCTGCGGGATCGAGCCCCAAAGGTTTTTTTAGTAATTTTATAATTGAAGTGAAATGGACTAGCGGCATTATAAATAAGACAATTAGTGAAGGGTTCTTTTTTGTAGATAAAAACACATTTTCTAATATAAAGTTACCAGATCCACCAGGTTCAAATAACAATAATTCAAACAACAACAACAATAATTCAAACAACAACAATAATTCAAACAACAACAACAACAATAACAATAACAATTCAAATAGTAACAATAATAGTGGCAATAATTCGAGCAATAATAATCCTAATGGAAATTAAAATGGAACTTAGACAACAAAATGGTTTTACACTAATAGAAATTGTTTTAGCTATTTCTATTTTAGCTACAATAGGAATGTTGACTATTAATATTTTAACAAATCAAATTGAAACACGAGAAAAAGTAACTGCACATAATTCTGTACAACATGCAATAAATATGGCAATGGATAAAATATATAATGACATTCAAAGTTCTTATATCTCAAATCCGAACGACTTAAATTCATTAAATTTATCGGTGCGTGCAATTGCTCCAAAGTTTAGTTATAAAAACGAAAGTCTTATTTTAGCAGTCCAAAACTATAAATCATTATTAGGAAATTCAAATCAAAGTAACTTAGCATTTGTTCGTTACTATATAAGACCAAATAGTAAAGACTCCAAACGCATTGAACTTGTACGAGTCGTAGATACCGACATGGTAGAAAATATTGAACATTCAGGCGTTGGTTTTCAAGAAGTGATTGTTCCCGATTTAAAAAGTTTTTCCTTAGAATTTTGGAATGGCAGCGAATATCAAAAAGAATGGGATAGCACCGCTAACGATTCACAAGGAAAGTTACCCAAATTGGTAAAAATTCATTTAGAAACATTTTTTCCAATTTCGAGTGCAGAAAAACAAATTACCGATTTGTCTCCTGCTTCAAAAAGAGAAAGAAGGTTTTTCGCACTAGACACTATTGCTTATGTTCTCAGTAGCAACGGTATGCAGGAAGTGACAGAACCTACTGCTGGAGATTTTAAATGGCAATAACTAATAAAATTAAAGAATATTTATCATTAAAAAAACAGAATAAAGGATTTGCTTTAATATTTGTGCTTGTTTTTATCGCCATGATTATGGGGGTTGTCGGTGATATTGTTTATCAAACCCAAGTTGGAGCAAGAGGAGCTATAGAAGAAAGAAATGGTTTAGACGCTCAAGCCAGTGCGTTATCTGGAATAGAATTTGCAAAAATCATGCTTAATATCAGTCAATTAGCTGCTAAATATGAAGGTAATCCGTTAATTCCACTGCCCAAAAATATGTATTCCTTAATTAATGGCCAACCCATAGGTTCTTCTGGATTGGCTCAATTAGAAGAGTTGGCTGGCGGTAATTTTACCAAAGCAATTTCGCCAAAAATTCAAGAAGCACTCAAAGCCATACCTGGGTATTTTGTATTAAATATTACTTCAGAAAATTCAAAATTTAATTTAAATTTATTGCAAGCGTCCTTTTCAGCAGACACCCAAAAAGCATTACTCAGAATTTTTGCTGCACCCGATGCCGCAAAAGTAATTGAAACATTGGGCTTTACCCCCCAGCAATTGGTTGATAACTTAACTAGTTACATTAAAATTTCAAATACCAATGGCACTCAGCAAGCAGCCGCTTTAAATGCTTATTCACAAATGGGAGCAAAATATAAACCTAAAAATGCGGTACTTGAAAGTTTAGAAGAACTACGTCGTGTGCCTGGTTTTCATATCGATGATATTTACAATATGTTTTCCCCGTATTTTACAATTTGGCCAATTGCTGGAAAAAAAGGGATGCTCAACATCAACACAGCTCCTATAGAATTGGTTGCCGCATTATTGACACCTCCTGGTTTAGAAATCAATGAACAAGACTGGGATCGTTTTGAATTAAAAAAAGAAAAAGAAAAAATTAAGGATAATCCTAAAGAGTGGTTAGCAAAAAATATAAGTAGCTATAAAGAGAATCCTGATACCGATAAGATCGCCGATCTACTTTTTGGTACGACTGATACCATATTTCGGGTTGAATCTAGAGGGGTTGTCAATGGAGTTGAAAAAACTCTGGTTGTTGTGTTCCAAATGGGTGAAGGCAAATCATCTGGTGGGAATAATAACAACAATAATAACAA
>CAYSZE010000381.1:0-5876 GCA_964435255.1 uncultured Oligoflexia bacterium | reverse complement strand
AAATGATTATAAAAACTTTAACCCAATTCCAATTGAGACATCCCCACAAGTTATTCCACTTGCTTATAAAAATGTTGAACTTAATTCAGAAAAAGGAACAATTGCAAAAGCAGACTATACCAATGTTATTATAAAAAAAGTTGATTTATCTGATGATGAACATCTTAAATTAGAATTTGGTACGCAGTATCTCTATGAGACAAAAAAAAATATGACAGGAGACTCATGTCTTCTTTTTTGTGAAGTAAGAGCGGGTACTAATAAGCAAACAGCTTTGGCTATAAATGAGGAATTAGCTCTTCCCACTGGCATAGAATATAAATTTAATGATTCAAGAACTGTGGTTGTCTTGCCAATTATGCCGCAATCATTTGTTAGATATTTTTATAATTTTACCCCGCTTATTACAACTCGTAACGATGCAGAGCTTAAGACGGCACGACGTTTAACTCGTTCGCAGCGTTTTTTATTTGAATTTAGTGGTCCATTAGGTTTTAGTAACGCTGTCCGTCGGATCGATGCTGAATATGCCTCAACAGAAATTGCAATTATGCTGGGTGAGTATAATAGAATTCTAATTACACCAGCAATTCCTCCTAAAATTCAAAATAAAATAAAGTATAAAGTTAAAAGTAAAGAAGGGCACTATTATTTAAAAGTTTTAGATGCTGCAAGCTATAGTCTTGAGACGAATGGCAATGAAAAGTGGTTTATCGATGCTTCTGAAGTCGATTTTTCTTATGAGACATTTTTGATTTCTGAACAATTAGTTCAGCTCGGAAAATTAAAAATAGAGTTTCCGACTGCCATACAACCTAATGAACTTATTTTTGCACTTAAAGATGGGACAATGTTTTCTGTTTTGCTAAAGAATAAAGATAAAAAATTATTAGTTGTTGATTTTCAAAAATTTAAAGAATTATATGCCAACGAAAACATTTTAAACAAATTAAAAATATTAGCCGCTGGCGATGAGTATCGGTATATTGAACTTGAACATTTTAATGTTTCTGGGGGACAAATTAAAGCGTGGTACGATACACGGCATAATGAAATTTTATATCCTAAAAATCCGTTAACAGCATTTCATTGTGTTGAAAATAATAATTGTATTAATATTAATAGCGTTATGTTATTAGAAAGAAGTGAACAGCATATTTTATATTATTCTAATTTTAGCCAAAATTTGTTTTACCAACCAGATAGCAATGCTGCTATGTTTGAAGTGGTAAGTAATATTATAAAATTACATAAACGTAACGATAGTGTTTATATTATTGAAACATTAGACAAGCATTTAATTTCATATGCACCTGCTGAGGGAAAAAAATTACTTGCCTTAAAAAAAAGCAATGCTACACCTCAGGATATTCAAAAAATTGCTAATAAATATAGCTATATTCTAGCGAAAGAAGTTTCTATTTTTAATGCCGATGGGCGGTTTGTGGGGTATTATGAAAAGGATTTTGGTGCGATTCAATATATTCATGCAAATATTTTGCATGATCTTAACACTAAAAAAATAAGACAAGACTGGAATGCCTTTTTTTATTAAAATTGGTGAATTTATTTAGTTTTATTTTAAAGATGCTGACTTTAGTAAGAATATTTCGTATTTATGAAAAATTTTGTTTCTTTTGCGCAGACACACTTGCGCTCAATTAATCTGGCAACATAATTGAAAATAAAATACATATAATGTAAGTACTTTATTTGTACCATGTGTTTTGTTTCATTTATTTTGAATTCTAAACATTTATTACTATCTTCTTGGTACCAATCACAAATTATAAATTTTAAAACCAATTTTTTGGAAGAGTGATTATGAAAACAAACTATTACAATAAAACATTGTTTCAAAAAATAAAAGATTATTTTGACCCTCGCAAAGTGAAAATAAAATACAATTATCAAAAACGAGCAGTTGCCATGAGTCTTATTTTCTTAGCAGCCATTACTGCTATTTTAATTCGCTATGCATGGTTGACCGTACTTCCTACAGATCTCCGCTCACGTTTATTGGCAAAAGGTACAAAACAACTTGAAACAAGTATTACGTTGTCCAAACCCAGAGCCACAATAACCGATCGCAATGGGAAAGTTTTGGCAGTCAGTGTTTCCAGTACAAGTTTATATATTTTAACCAAAAAAATGCCACAAGATGAAGAAACATTAAAACAAGTGGCAAAACAAATACATGTTCCGTTAAAAGATCTATTAAGTTTACGGAATGATAAACGTAACTTTGTTTGGTTAAAACGACAAATGACTAATAATGAACTCATAGCTTTAGGTTCCATTAAAAAATGGAAAAATTTTATTGATACTGTAGAAGAACCAAAACGTATTTATCCTGAAAAAGATATTGCTTCACAATTAATTGGTTTTGTTGGTGCTGATGGTATTGGCCTCGAAGGTGTGGAAAAAATTTATAATTCACGTCTAACTGAAAAACCGATTAAAGTCGATGCCAGGCGGGATGCCCGTGGACGGGTGGTGATAGACACACCAAACGATGCTTCCAAACCTGCACAAATGTTACCTAATTTAAGACTGTCTGTTGATATTTCTATTCAACAATTTACCCAACATGCTTTGCGTGAGGGTGTCATTCGCGCCAAAGCAAAAGGTGGCAGTGCCATTGTGATCGATGTGACAACGGGTGAATTATTAGCAATTGCAAGTTATCCAACTTATGACTTAAATAATCCTCCCATAAATGATCCCGAAGCTAAACGTTTCCGCCCTGTGATGGATGCTATCGAACTAGGTTCTGCTTCCAAACCTATGTGGATTGCACGTGCTTTAGATTTAGGGGTGATTCAACCCAGCACCATTTTCGATGTTCGTGGTGGCGCCATGAATGTACCTGGTGGTGTGATTCACGATGACCATCCCGTAAATTTTAACTTAGATACACAAGGTGTGTTACGTTATAGCAGCAACGTAGGTATGTATAAAATTTCTTTGAAAGCAGGGCGTGATCGTTTTTATGAATCACTCATGAAAGTTGGTTTTGGCCGCTCTCCTGGCCTTGGGTTTCCTGGTGAATGGAAAGGTCGTATCCATAAACCAGAAACGTGGAGCGAAATGCGTTTTGCTAATATGTCTTTCGGCCAAGGTTTTGCTATTTCTCCATTACAATTGGCACAAGCTGTGTCTCTTATGGTTGGCGGTGGTCGTGACAAAGGGGTCAATATTTTAGCAAAAGATTTAGAACAAGAAAAAAACTTTGTTGGCCCTCCTATTCAATTTATCCGTAAAGACACCAGTAAAATAATTGCGCAAATGATGGGAAATGTCATTGAGCAAAGTAACGCAGGCCGTATTCCTGGGATATTTGTTGGGGGAAAAACAGGAACGGCACAAATTTGGTCCACCAAAGACAAAGCCTATTCTGAACGGACTGCGGTGTACCAAGGAATTATTCCTGCCAATAACCCAAAGCTTGCTATTGTTGTGGTTATTGATGAAGTTAAAGTCCGTCCTGCTTATGGGGCAATGTTGGCTGGCCCAGTGTTTTCACAAATAGGGAGAAAAACGGTAGATTACTTAAACTCCCAAGGTGTTTTTCATGTGGAACCTTACGTGAACGCTTACCTGACAAAAAGCGAAGAGAAAAATACTCCAATTCAATAACTTGACTTTAGCATGGCATTGTTGCAAGGCTAATGTGCCAGAATGCAGTTAAGTATTTCCTTCATGGACCCATGGTGAAGTGGATATCACGTAGGCCTCCGAAGCCTGAAGCGCAAGTTCGATTCTTGCTGGGTCCGCCATAGGGATAACCTTTATTTTCCTGCTTTTTTCTTTCCCCGCAAGATAGTCCCAACAGGGAATCTCAATTTTTGGTTGGGACAGTCTAAATTTCCAAAATTTGAAAAAATTTGTGCGTATCGAGTGA
The DNA here is from genome assembly GCA_964435255.1 of uncultured Oligoflexia bacterium. Lineage (GTDB taxonomy): Bacteria > Bdellovibrionota_B > Oligoflexia > Silvanigrellales > Silvanigrellaceae > Silvanigrella. The sequence continues at coordinate 1,972 of CAYSZE010000381.1, read as the reverse complement.
GATTTTTTCTCGGCTTCATCGGCAAATGGCACTTTGTCTTACTCTCCGTAAGAAAAAAGTGTGCCGAGAAGGTCTAAAATTTTCATCGGCACTCGCCGGCACGCCGGCAAAAGCTCCCCCTGACTAGGTTGAATGTTTTACTTTGTCAGGGGATGGGGTGATTGGTATGATTTGTGATGAAATTTTAGGCCGTTTTTTAAGCTAGCAATTTATCAATACTAGAAGTGACTCCTGTTACTGGCAATTGCGTTGCATCAAAATAGGCCGTTGTCATATCTGCTGTTTTATGGCGTGCTATCTTTTGAACTACTTGTAACGAATGCCCCGAACTTGCCAAAAAGGTAATGGTGGTATGCCTTAAACCATGGGCACTGACGTGGCGAATACCAGCTTTCATCGATAAATTTGAAATTAATTTAGAAAACTCAAGTGGGTTTTTGCTTGCTAAGGGAAATAAAGCAGCCGTTTTTTCAAGGCTGTAACTTAAACTTTTCGCAATGCTATGCCACTCGACTATTTTATTTGCAATGACATTCGATAATTCCACATGTCCATTAGAACCACATTTGGCATTGAGTTGTACCTCACGGGTGCGGTGGTTCATAGTTTTTTGAATGACAACAAATAAAGAAGCACTTCCTTGCGGATTGGTTTCTAAATACTCCAAATCACCCCATGTTAATGCGGCGACTTCTCCCATTCTCAACCCTGTGTAAATTAAAAATTCAATAATGAACCCTGTCTGAAAGTTACGCTCATATCCTTGCAATATAAGTTTTTTAGCTTCCTCTTTGGTTAATGCTTTCTTTTTAATGTTGGTTGAAAACTTTTGCTCCAAACGCTGGTGCTTAAAAAAACGTGCCATGTTCTGTACGACACGTGGTTCTTTGGCTGGGTTGGTTTGTAAATAATTTTTCAAACAACACCATTCAAAAAAAGTGCTTAACGTACCAATGATGTTTCGTACCGTTTTAAGGGAACGTGCTTTTCCTTGGACAGTTTTTGTTTCAGCAAGCTTTATGGCAAAAGATAAAATTAAATTTTCATCAATTTCGGTAGGCTTTAAACTTCCAAATTCAGGTAACAAATACAACCTTACATTTTGTCGATAAATAAATATGGTTTGTGGAGAATAAAACCCAAATGGGTTATTCAACCAACTATCAAATAACAATTCACATGTTGCAACTACAAACGAAGTAGGTTGTAACAACTGCATTCGCCAAAAAATAGCATCGTCTTTATTTAAAAATGTTTTGGAATAATGAGTTCCTTTAACAGCAGCTCTTGCTTCCCATTTGTTAATACGTGGGATAAAACGAATTCCAATTAAATTTGCTTGTTGTTTTGTCATAATTAAAATGTCCTTTTGTTGAAAAAAAGACACCTCATTTTGAAAACAAACCTGTAAGTAAGCTTGTAATCTTGCTTACTTTATGTATTATTTAATTATCAAATAACGTCACGTAATTTGATTTTAAGGGGAAGCACGAGCTATGTGTCTTCCTCTTTTTTTGTATCAAACCTGACGTTATTTTACATGTTGGACGGGGAAGATCAAATTGGGAGGGGGGGGTAGTGAATTTTATATTGCTAAAATGTTCTATTTGGTACTTTAATTTGTCTAATAGTAAATTTAAAAAATTTTATAATTCAATAGCATTAATAGCTTAAGTATGTTAGAAATTTAAAGTCTATAGACAGATTTTTTGCTGTGTATCGCAGCAAATGGCAATAATGGTTTGGAGTTATTGCCTACTTTGTTTATCATATGCTTTTATTTGATACAATTAACATTGTACTCATTGTACGCGTAAGAGTGTCTATAGACTTTTTATTTAAGGAATTTATCTAAAAATGCCAATTAAGAGTTGAGAATGTGTATTTAGAAAAAGAACATGTACTTAAAAAGGCATGCAGAAAATCTTCCGAAAACATGGACAAGCAATCCCTTTGTTGAGCGGACTTTGGA
>CAYSZE010000380.1:0-13763 GCA_964435255.1 uncultured Oligoflexia bacterium | reverse complement strand
TATGTTACTTTTATTAAATACATCTAAGCCACCTTTTAAAAATAACTTAAAATTGCGCAAAGCATTGTCATTAGTAATAGACAGAGGCGAATTAGCAAAAAGTATTTTATCAAAGCCCGAATATAAAGTATTTGATATTGTTCCCTATAGCATTGAAGATTACAAAGTGTATACCCCTGAATGGAGCTCTTGGCCATTTGAAAAAAGAGTTGCAGAAGCTAAAAAACTCATGCGACAAGCTGGTTACGAAAAGAAAAAACTAGCTTTGCAAATAAAATTTAATTATTATCCTGACAATTATAAGCTAGCAAAAGGAATTGCTGAAAAATTTGAAAAATATTTAAATATTTCAGTTTCCTTAGAACGTCAGGAATTCAAAAATAATATTCAAGATGTACGAGCAGGCAAGTATCAACTTTCAATTAATAAATTTTATCCTAATTATCTAGATGCAATAGAGTATTTAAGTATACTAAAATCGAAGAGTAAAGAAAATTTAACATTTATGCGAGATCCTGTATTTGATGCTCTGCTTGATAAAGCCAGTCGTGAAAACGATTATAATAAACGTAATAAAATACTACAAGCTGCTGGAAAGCAAGGAATGGAAAATTATACTATTATTCCATTGGTCAATTATCTTTCAAAATATTTGATCAATTATGATATAGATGGTTATACAAATCATGATAGTTATGTAAAACTGTATTCACAAGATCTATTTTTTAAAAAAATGGTTATACCACAATAGTATTATTATTCTAACTTATTATCTTTTGTTTCTTTTATAAATAATCCACCAATAATTAAACTCATAAATGCAATAACCATTGGATAAAAAAGTCCTGAATAAATATTACCAGTATAAATAACCATTGAAGCTGCAATTAATGGTAAAAACCCACCAAACCATCCATTGCCAATATGATAGGGAAAAGACATAGAAGTATATCTAATATTAGTTGGAAATAATTCAACTAAAAATGCAGCAATAGGTCCGTATACCATTGTTACAAATATAACTAAAATAGTTAATAAAAGAATAACTCCTACATAATTAATTTCTTCTGGGTTTGCGCTGGCAGGATAACGAGCTGCAACAAGTGCATCTTCCACAAGTTTAGTATCAAATGTTTTTAACTCCGTTGAGCCAATTCTGATATTTAAATTTTCATTTGAATTGCTATTGGAAATTAATTCAAAATTATATCCTTTTTTTGATAAAAACTCTTTTAATTGTTCACAATCAGATTTACAAGTGTTGCTTTCAATGACTATTGGATTTTTTTCCATAGCGATACTTAATGCAGGATTTCCATAAAATGTTAACCCTTTAAAAATAGGAATATATGCAATACCAGCAAGTAAACACCCACAGAGAATGACCTTTTTTCTGCCAATTTTATCTGAAAGTTTTCCAAATATAATAAAAAATGGTGTCGCGATAACTAGTGAAATAGCAATCATAAGGTAAGAGTTTTTAAAATCAATTTTTAATGTATTCTGTAAAAAAAACAAAGCATAAAACTGTCCTGTATACCACACAACCCCTTGACCTGCTGTTGCACCAAATAACGCTAGTAAAACTAATTTCAAATTAGGAATTTTCATGAAACTATCTCTTAACGGAGATTTTGAGCGTGTTCCTGCTTCTTTCATTTTAATAAATAACGGTGACTCATTTAATTTTAAACGAATGTATACAGAAACAAGTAATAAAATAATGGAAACTAGAAAGGGAATACGCCAACCCCAAATTTTAAAATTACTTTCATTGATAGTTAATCGACAAATTAATATGACTATTAAAGAGAGAAGAAATCCTAAAGTCGCCGTTGTCTGAATCCAACTCGTATGCAAACCACGTTTATGATGCGGGGCATGTTCTGCAACATATATGGCAGCTCCCCCATATTCTCCCCCTAAAGCAAGCCCCTGAGTTAAGCGCAAAAGTGTCAGTAAAATAGGTGCAAAAATTCCTAATTGTTCATATGTTGGTAGCAAACCAACAAAAGCAGTTGAAAGTCCCATAACTATAATAGTAATTAGAAATGTATATTTTCTGCCAAACAGATCTCCTATCCGACCAAATATAATAGCTCCAAAAGGTCGCACTGCAAATCCAGCACCAAACGTCGCAAGACTTGCCAAAAAACCCGCAGTTTCATTTCCTTTGGGAAAAAAGAGGGAACCAAAAAATACAGCTAACGTACCATAAAGGTAAAAATCATACCATTCAAAGACTGTTCCTAGGGAAGAGGCTATGATAATCTTATTCATCCTTTTTTCATTTGCCATATTGACCTCAACAGTTATTGAAATACATTCATTTATCTCTTCATATAAATAAAAATAAAGTACAAATAATTTGCATATTAGTTAAAATATTTTCTCAAAACCTTTTCATATTTTCCAGAAGAATGCCATTTTTTTAGAAATTCATTAAAATTTTGAATCAATTCTTGACTATTTTTTCTTGCAGCAATTTCATAATATTCATGATCTTCTGGGGTCGACTTATATACAAATGTCCCAGGTGACTTTTTATCCATAAAACTAGCAAAACTTAAATCAACAATAATAAAATCGACTGTATCATTTTTAACTGAATTAATAACTTCATTATAGTCGGAAAATTTTAAAATATTAGCATTTCCAAGATATTTTACTGCAAAATAATCATTCGTTGTACCTAATTTAACTCCAACTTTGAACTTACCTTCATTTAATAGATCTATATTCTGAATTTTATCAAGATCATGATTTAATTTTTTATATAAATAAACAATTCCACTTGTATAATAAGGATCACTAAAAATTACATTTTTTTTCCGCTCATCAGTTATTGTTATTCCAGCAGCAATAAGATCGCATTTATTATCATTTAAAGCTTGAAAAATTTCATCTATATTAAAATTTATTATTTTTAATTTTACTTTTTTATCTTTTGCAAATTCTTTTATCATCTCTATATCAAACCCTATCCAAGAACCATTTGCATAGGATGAAAAAGGAACAAACCCACCTGTCGTACAAATTTTTAGTGGATTCATAACCCCTTTGTTTGAAACAACAGCTGTTGTTTGTTCTGCTTTAACAGGTATCTGAAAAAAAACTTCCCACATGAATATGGATTGCAAAAATAATAGGTACCATTTTATTTTCAACATCCCAAATCTCCACTATGACATTCGGTATCTTTCTTTTTGTTGACAAATTTCAATTATTTAACAATATCATATTATTAAATAAAAAATGTCACTTAAATATTTCTTAATCGTTAAGATTTGACATCTGTAGGAGGCAAATTTAATTTAGGTTAGTTCTAAATTGTTTGTTTTTAATAACAGCAAAAAAGACTTCACTTAGCTAATAAGTCAGGACTGTATAAATGAAACAAAATATGCAACATGAAGACAAAGTAATTTTAGAAACAATAAAAAGTCAGAAAATATCTCAACAGCAAGACTTGGTCGATAAATTAAAAAAACAAGGTATTGATATTCCTCAATCTAGTCTCTCAAGAAGACTTAAAAAATTAGGAATTGCAAAAATTAACAACTTTTATACGGTAGTAGGACAAATTTCAAAACTGCAAAGTCCTATATTAAACATCAAAACATCCCTACCAAATATATTAGTCCTGCATACATTCCCTGGACATGCAAACTCGCTCGCTATTGTTATTGATGAAAAAATTTCCTTTGAAAATACTCATTCCACAGAAAATGGCTACTCTCATCTTTGTGGAACGATTGCTGGAGATGACACGGTTCTTGTGCTTTCAGACGGTACTACAGGGTCTTTACAAAAATTAAAAGCTCAAATTGAAGCTGATTTTCAATTTGAAGAATGATATTATTAAACAATTTTTTGCTAGATACCTTTCTTAGTTTGCTTTTTTTACGAATCTTTTTAAAACCTAAAAGAGAATATTTTATTATCTAGTTAATTAGACAGGTATTTCTAAGGTTTATTCGCATTTATTATATATATTTATAAATTTTTAAAATATTTTTATAATATTTAATTTCAACTTTAAATATAAAATTATAAAATTGATTACCAAAATTTTTTTAGATATTAATAAATATGTTTATTTTATAAATAAACAAAAAATAAACATACCTGTTTTATAAAAGGAGACGCTATGAAGATTTTAGCTTCAATTTTACCAGCTATTTATTCAATCAGTGCTTTTGCTTGTTTCTCACCAGTTCCACCTAAAGACAGCCCTTATGCTTTAGATGCCAACAATCAATTACTAAAATACTGCCAACCCTATACAGCTGCTGTTTTCAGCGACGAAAACTATGAAGGTTCTATTGTAATACACACAGAGAAATATAATTTGTGGAAGTCGATCAATTACTTAAAGTTAAATAAAAATGATCAAAGTAAAAAAAATTACCTCATTTTTGAACCTAGCAAAAATTCCGAATTCAAATGCAAAGGTAACAAATTGGTTCATAAAAATAACAAACCACTTATATCTACAGGTAAAGTGATTTATAAAGACCATTTTGTGAACGTTCGTTTTTTAAGTGCAAAACATAACAAAAATTATTTGAACGATAATATGTTTTTTATGTTAACTGAAAATAGTACTGAATATACGATAAATGAACTAGAAAATAATATTTCTTGCCATAATTATGAAAATTTTTGTTCTTATAGTGAAGAAGAAACAAATTATAGCTTAAAATTTTACCCCGTTATAGAATAAATAAACTATAACCTAGTCACATAATATTCAGGCGCAATATCAACTTGCCGTGGCATTTCATATTGCCCAATATTTCTTAACCCTTTTGCATAAGATTCATTTAGTTTTGAAATATAATAAGATTCAATTTCTTTTACTTGCGAATCGTGAATAAATTTTGTGTACAGAATACTTTTTAACTGCGCAAAATATAATTCAGAATTGATACTCGCTTCATTGTATTCCTGCCCAAATACTGCTGCATGAAACATTAGAAATTCTTGTGACTTCATTTGCATTTCTTGATTTACACAAAACAATAATTTTTCTAAAGTTAATGGTACTATAATTGGTTTACTTATTTTATGATTACTATTCACTCTATCACCAAATGTAAAAGTAGGTAAGTAATCTTTCTGCATTATTTTTAAAACAGATAAATAAGAAGAAGCTAAATTTACAATATTTTTTGCTGTTTGATTAGGAGAAAACATTGCACACAAGGAATGAATATTAAGTCCTACCATAATTTCATTATAATTATCTGCTTTAACCTTATTTTTTGCATGTGACAATAAGTCATTACGTAGCTGATCAATTTCTATATACAAATCCTTATAAACATCGTGTAAAAAAACACCATTTACTTTTTGATTACCTACCCACCACTTTGAATTCGTAAATGCATTCGATTTAAAAACATATTTCCAATTTTTATTATGAACTTGAAACATATTATGAATAAATCCGATAGGATTGGTAATATCACCATAAAAAGTCGTGTTACCATCAGGTCTAATTAAAGTGGTTGAAAGTTTTTTTGAATATGCTCGATTCGTATGACTTCCTCTTTCCTCTGAAACATCACGAAAACCTTGTTCAGCAGTACGGGGATTATAATATAATGCTCTATTACCTTTGATTTTTCTATCTTTTCCAAAAAAGTTATACTCAGGATCACTAGGATTCATTAAATGCTGAACTTCTTTATACACATAATCATTTTCATTTTCTAAGCTTTTTTCTGTCAATCTTCCTAAAGCATAGCCAAAAGCAATAATTTTTATTGTTACTTTAGATGCTAACTCATTTCTTTCTAATTGCTTAGAATAAATCCCATTTTTATTGAGTGATTCAATCCCTGTAATTGCCCTTAAATATAATTTATTTTCTAAATAATCTATTAAATTTTTGATAGAGACATGGTTTTTTTTGGGAAAACCAATCCATTTGGCAAATTCTTCAAAAGCGCTAAATTTATAATACATTTGCAATTCATTAAACGCAAATATTAATATTTTACGAATATCATTGCGATCAATATACTTTAAAGCAAATAATTTTTTAGCGAAAGATAAATTGGGGTTAGTATAAAAATCTTCATAATCATAGTCGGCAAAATGATTCGTAGGTTTACCAAAACCATGTAATTTGGACCAAGGTAATTTTTTATAGTCCATAGTATCTTGCAATTCCGCAAAACTCCAACCATGATCAATTTTAACAAAATGTTGATTGTTGTTTATATTTGCTAACCCAAGATTTGCAATATGGGTATCATAATCACCTAACCATAAGCTCACAGCTAAAACTTCGCCCAAATTGGTATTTTTATACATAGAAACAAAATTTTTAGCTTTATTTTCATGAAATGTTTGGAGAAATATGGGACGTTCTTTTAACTGCATGAGTTTAAAAATTTCTCTAAACTCTTTAAAAAAAACTGATCCTATATACACTTCTGAATGAAAATTTTGTTTATTTACTATTTTTGTATTTGTTAATTCATTTTTTTTAGCTAAAAAGACGCTTGCCCCAAATCCATGCAAGGCATAATTATAAAATTTAGAGGCGATAAATTCGCTAATTGTCTCTCCATCATTTCGCCCTTGTTTAAACAGAACATAATAGTCACTATTTCCAACAGTAGCTTGATAGACACCACCTAACTCTGATTTAGAAATTTGTCCTCCTTCTTTTTTCTTAAAAGCACGGTAGGAACCATCTTCAATAAATCGAGAAAAACCATCTATATTTTCGTCAACAAAGTCTTTCAACATGCGTCATCCTAACTGTCAAAACTTAAATTTTTGCCCAATTATATGTTAGCAAACAGTATATGACTGGCGTGTTAAAATAGAATGAAGAAATACCCATATTAATAACACAAAAAGAGTTTTCAGAGCATAGTCATTTCAGCGTAAAATATGGCGATATTTGTCTACTTTCTGCCCCCCTTCCCGCTTTTTTATAACTTTTGCATTACACTTCTTATCTCCAAAGGCACAAAAGGAACTCATATGATATTTATGTCTGGAAAAATGATATAGCTTTAAACAGCTTTTATATTTTAATTCACTTTTTTAACTGTTATTTATAGTTCCTGAACAAAAAAAGAAATTTCAATTACACATTTAAATACTGAAATGTATAAAACTACTATTTCACAAATATTAAAGTGATAGATAACGAGACTAAATAAGTCTTTAGTCCAGATTTTTAATTAAAGAATTTTTTATGGTGTATATGTTTTTTCATATACAATATTATGTCCTTTATTTTCATATTTTCTCACACGCCATTTATTAGTTAAAGGAACTATATTTGGTAATTTTGCTTCAAGTCGCACAATATCTTTCATAAGTAAACCTAGTTCGCTATCTGTAAAACCTTGACTACCCGTTACAAATTTCTCATTTAAATGTGGCAAATTTATCAGAGCTAATTCACGCAGGATAGAACAAGCAATACCTTTTAATATCCTAGGACCAAAAAAACCTTCTTCTAATAAATACCGCATTCTTGTTTTGGAGCCACCTGGTGCTCTCTGATAAGTATACTCATGACTAAAACTAGGCCAATCAACTTTACTAAATTGCCAACCTTTTCCATCGTCTTGCCAAGATTTTCTTACTTCCCAACCCCTACCATCACACTCTAACATTTGAATATTTTTTGCACGAAAATTTTGGAGTTGTTCATCATTTTGACAAGGTTCAAATAAAGGATTAAAAAGCAAATTTTCATCATTTTTCATAACATCTACACATTGCTCTGTAACAGATACATAACCTTGTAAAGATAAAAAAGTTTCATTAAAAGGAACACAATATTCAATTTCACCAAATCTACTTTCTATTCTAACATCATACCCTTCTGGCTGAATATGAAAGAATACAAAACCATAATTATTGATCCCTTGATCCATACTATTATTCGTATTAACTTCTAAATACCTTTTTAAAAGGCTTAAACTCACTAAATTATTTGCTAACTGTGTTGGAGCTTGTGTCCGTTCAACTATTCTATTTTTATCCGCGAAAAAAGTATTTTCTAATTTGTTATAATGCTTTAAAAGGAATTTTGTTTTACAAATTCTTTGTATAAAACGCTCTATCTCATTTTGTTTGTATGTTAATTTAATATCAATCAACATTTTATCTATAAGTTTATCGCTCATATCTAATAATAAGTCATAATAATTTCGAGTAGTAAAAGCACTTGCCCGTAGCCACTTTTCAACAATTCCATGAGTAGTAGGAGCTCCAGTCACACCATTTAATCTAACATGAAAGAGACGAGTAGGTTCAATGATACTTTTATCAAAATCTCCACCCATTTTAGCCCGATCAAGCATAAAAGGACCATATGCCGTTTGGTATCTATTACGCCAAGTATTGGCAATACGATTGCTTGCTGCAGTCTTTAAATCATTTTTACTTTTTTCATCTAAAAAAGGACTATTAGCAAATGATATATACTGATTTTTATCAAATAAAATTGGTGACTTTGTGTCAGTAATCTTATAAATAAAATCAAGAGCAATAACGAGCGTTCCTAACGAAGCTTGTAAATTCTCAGGGATATTTTGTATTACTTTCTTTGCCCAATTAAAAAAATCGGATGTTTCAAGACATGCTCTTATTACAAATAATTTAATGCGCAAGAGCTGTGACATGTTTTCAACAGCCATTCTTTCTTTAGAAAGTTTATTTAGTTTTTCTAACTCGTCTCTTAATTTTAAAAAACTAGTATTGTTATAATAAGGAATAAAAATGTTTATGTTAATATAAGCTGTATCAATTTGCATTTTAAATGCTGTATAAGTGCATCTTTGGACATTACTTCTTTGATAGGGACTTCGATCGTGTAGATTAGGCGCAACATTACTAACACTATTTTGTTTTAAATAACTTTTGTAGATTTCAATTAAATCAGGCTGGCAAAAACTTTCCACTCGCGGAAACTTATTCGTCGAAAAATTTGTCACTATTTGACATGCCGTAGCCACTAATTTACTTAAATCGGTACCATCATAATTTTTTAACTCAGTAAGCAACAAACTACTCAAAATTTTATCTTTTAAATTATCAGTTTTAGCAAATGCTCCATTGATTTCCGTTTCAGTCACTTGTAGTAAATGAGTTATTTTTTTAGTTTCACGCTCTGCCGTCACAATAGTACTTAAATGTTGAGTGTTCCAACTTGTAAAAAAATGATTAAGGCCATCATTAATAGTATCAAAATCAGTATTAAAGTTATATCTTTGATTCAGAATAGCTCTTTCTTGTATTTTCGCTATTAATTCTGAATATTTCATAGATAAAACCTACATATAACAAACATAAAAAAATAAATTACACTCTTAATAGTTATTTAATTTATAAATTTTCTCAATAAATATAATAGTTATATTATTAATTTTGTTTATATTTATATTAATATCAAATAGTTATAATTACATACAAATTTATTTTTAATATTCATTTCATTAAAAGTTAAGTAATATATCATAAATTTTAATTTATTTGTAATATTTCATATTTTAAAATAGATTTAATTTAATGTTACATAAATTATAAAGCACCTATTTTATAGATTTTATTGCAAGAATTATGCTATAAAAAATAAAACCCGTAATTGTAAATTATTTTCAACAGTAAAATAATAAAAACAGAGGAATTTAAATAAAACTCACTTTATATTGAATAGAAATTAGCAAAAAAGTAAGAAAAGATAATGCCATTACATTAAATTCACAATTAAAATTTCTGACGATCAGTTTTTTCTAAGAAGTGTTCCTTCTTTAATCATGCACTGCTTTCATTTTCTATTTCAATTACCATTTCTTTCTCCTCTTACTGTTAAAAGGAAACAAGGAGACTGTAATGGCTATGCAAACACCTGAAACTGAAAAAGCTTTTGAAGCGCTCGAATTTATAAGCCACGACCCCCCGCGCAGCCCGAGCGCAATATGAGTCCAGAAGAAAATACCTTCTCGACTATAATACCGATATGGACAGAGCATTTTAAAGAGGTAAAAAAGAAGCTCTGTTTGAACTTGCTAAACGAATGAAAGAATCAGGCATGAGCTTAAATGAAATGAGTTTATTTACGGAATTGCCTTTAATTGAATTAGAGAAATTATGACTCAAAATTTCTAAAACTTTAAGTTACAATAAGACATTAATTTATTTATTTGTTCTTTATTAAATCTTAGTTAAATTATTTTCGTAGACATCTAAAAAATACAAAATTCATTATCTTTTAATAACTTAAATAAAGAAATCATATTTTCATTTATAATCAAATTTTTCTTCAATTAAAAAAGAGTAGGGTGGAAATTTTTTATATAATTCAGAGCCCGTTTTTAAAGTATCAATACTTCTAAAAGACTTCGGGAACATGAGTTTATAATTCGAGGAACTAGATGGTAATTTCAGTTCACCATCTGAGTATTCATAAATATTACCTGAATTTAAAGAGACAAATAACTTATCTTTACTTTTCTCGACTTTAATAATTTCATTACATGCATTTTCAACACCAAATTTAAAGATCAGTGGTTTATCAAAAGAAGCATCAATCAATAAAGCACTAGAAGCGCATTCGGGGTCATTTTCTTTTTCTCCTTTTTTATCCTGCTTATACGAAAAAATATTCCCTATAAAGTACTTCATTTCTTCATCACGGTATTTTAGTTTAAAATTCTGTCCACTATATATTTCTTCATCATTTATTTTAATATCAAAATATTTATAATAATTTTCAATAAATTTTAATTCTCCTGTAGGAGTATAAAAAGAAAGGTCGTCAGCAATATCTAAAGGAATCTTTTCTTTTTTTGCATATGGAAAAAAATTTCTATAGACATAATTACTATCATATTTATTTATATCTAAGCTATTTTCTGGTCTTAATGGGTAAGAATAATTATCTTTTTGTTCTTTTAAAATTACTTTATAGTTTTCTTTTTTAGGAAGCCGCATGACCCCATTTTTATAATGAAAAATAATATTTGGTTCTAGTTCAATAATTGCTTCTCTCTTGCCAATAAATTTAACAGATTTAAAAATATCGCAACCTTGAAATATCCCAAATGTTATTAATTGAGGAATTTTTTTAGTAAAATCAAATAAAGCTAATGAATTACCGCAAAATGTGTGCTTATTCATTTCAGCTGAATTGAAGTCATACTTAAGATAAGTTAAAATTAAATTTTTTTTTGAGTTGACTGCTAAAATTCCTGGGATTGAATTTATATGCTGATCTGTATTTAGTAACTCAGGAACAGTTTCTTCATTCATATTTGGATAGTATAATAAGTTGCCTTCTTCAAGTAACTTAACATTCCCTCGCGGGGTTTCAATAACTTTTATGTATTTAGAATCATAATCACCTTCAGAATAAATAGTAAAGTTTTTACCATACTTTATTTTATTATCTTCGAAAGAAAATGTTGAACTTTCCACATATGGTTTATATGTATTATAAATATCAGTATCATTTTGTTTAATAGCTTTATTATAAAATGAATTTGAAGGATGGCTTAAATTCTCAATATACAAAACTTTGTTTTTAATACTTAGTGGGTAAGACAAAATTCCTTTATCATAGACAAATGCTATTTCTTTATTAATTTTTATTTTTAATTTGCCACTAAAACTATCATTTTTTACATCTAAATTTTCAGAATTCTGTATCCCGAATTTAAAAATTTTCCCTTTTTCTCCTGCCACATCTATTAAATAATAGTAACTCTCAAATGTATTAGTAAACTTATTTTTCTTTAAAACCTCAAAAACATATACATTATCAATATATGTTTTATTTAATTGTCTAATAATCATATCTGAAGTTTCAATAATTAATTTCTCTCTCAAATATACTTTACTACTTTTATTTAATTGTTGATCAAAACAAACAACAACTTTCAAATCACCATGTTTTGTTTCTATTTGTTTAATTTCACAACCATAATCATAGTTATGTCTTATATTCCCTTGTTCATGTTGGGCAAAAGCAATCGCATGAACAAAACTCATTGAAATAAATATTTTTTTTAAAAACAGCATGAATTTTCTAACCTTTTATTACAGAAAAAATAAAAACAAAAAACGTCATACCTGCTTCATTTTTTTTATTCAAATAAAATATTAGTATTTATTTTATAGATAAAATACTTGTTATTTCTAATTTTCAAGATACATATTATTATATTTATGAAATTAAAAATTTTACTACTTTTGGTATAATTTGTAATATTTAAAAATTAACAAATTCATTTAAATGTATATCATGAGCACGATAAAGGGATGCACTTCTGCAAAAGTGCGAATAAGGAGAACCTGATAGGTATGTTAAAACCTGATATTGATAAGGCTTTTGAAGCACTCGAACTTATAAGGCACGCCCCCGCTGCCCGAGCGCAATACGAGGCCAAAAGAAACTACCTTCTTGACTAAAATAACAGCATGGACCGTGCTTACGAGGAAGGTCTTCAAAAAGGAATAGCACAAGGAAAGAGGGAAGGGCTGCTAGTGCTATCTCACAAAGAAAAAGGGAAGGATTTCTAGCTTCGGCTAAAAATTTAAAAGCCAAAGGCATGAGCTTAAATGAAATGAGTTTATTTACGGAATTGCCTTTAAGTAAATTAGAGAAATTGTAAACAATATTTTAAATAACTATAAATAAAAATTGATAAAATTACTACTATCGTATTTACCACTATCAGTTGCTGCCATATGATTTACTATCCATCATTTTATTTTTTTCTAATGAAAGTCACAGCATTTTAAGATGATTAAAAAATAAATTTAAGTTTTAATTTTTATTGTTAACTATTTTTTAATATTTTGCTAAGCTAATTTAATAAATATCAAATTAATTTATTTTAATACATTTAAAATGTTTTATTTATTAATAAAATAGTTTAAAAAGCTTCGAGAGGTTTTTATTTATAGTAATTCGTCTATTTCTGATTGAATAACATTATACTCTTTAAAAAGACTGTCGATCAGTTTTTCATTTTCTGAATTTGTAATAAAAACTAAATTTAAAGTGACGTATTCATCAAGATCTTCGAAAATTGTTTCTTTATATCGATTTACAATATCTATAAACAAAATTTCATAAAAAATATTTTTCTTTTCAGACTCTTCTAATAACAAATATTCAATATTTGATAAATAAATAGTCACTTTATTTGTTAAAATCCAACAAAAGTCAGATAAAGAATCAATAAGAGCATCCCAATTTCTACCAAAATAAGGAAATTTTAATTCTTTGATAAAGTGATCGTAGAGTTCTTGTTCTGTTTGACAGAACATACCATTTACATGATAAGTATATTTATTATTTATAGGAATAGAATTTTTCTTTTCATTATCATTTAATAACTTAAAAAATTTAATTGTTGTTATCATCTTAGGAACCTTCTAAAGCAATAAGAGTAAATACTAGAATAAAAGCGTAAATTTCAAATATTTATATACATCTATGCAATCTTAATCATTTATATTAAAACCTAAACTACCAAAAATTTTAAAAGAAAAATATTAGTTAAATCTTAATTTTACATTATTATATCTATTTTCAAAAAATAATTTATGCAGTTTAATAACAATTTCATAGGTAAATATTTTTAAAAAACAAAACCCTGAATAATTAATAATGCCAGTTAAGAGTTGAGAAAAAGATTGGAAGGATTGAAGAAGTAGCTCCAATTTGTTAAATAATTTTTGCGAAAAAAAAGTAACAAAGGAGCTACCAATGGATT
>CAYSZE010000379.1:0-20435 GCA_964435255.1 uncultured Oligoflexia bacterium | reverse complement strand
GATCCTTCAATAAAATTAGCTGTTTTTTCTACTGGTCCTGCTATTCGAAATTCACCTGCAAATTTAATGGCTGAAATTATTGGGACAACTATTTTAGTTTTTGGCATTGGAGCTATTTTTGGTAAAGCAACAAATAATGGTGCTATCTCTCCTGCATTTGGACCTTATTTAGTTGGCATTTTAGTTTGGGCAATAGGACTCTCTTTAGGTGGGGCAACAGGTTATGCAATAAATCCAGCACGAGATCTTGGCCCTAGAATTGCACATTTTCTTTTGCCAATAGCTGGAAAAGGAAAATCAGATTGGAATTATTCTTGGGTTCCTATTGTTGGGCCTGTCTTAGGAGGAGTTTTAGGCGCCTATTTATGGAAAACTTTTTTATAAATATCCTAAGTCTATAGCAAAATGAATTAAAATTCCATTTTCTGAAATTGTAGAATCTACATTATTTGTTTTGATTGTTCTGTTAGTATAAAAGCCTTTTATTCCTAATTCGTATTGTGAAAACTGTTGTACCATTTCAAGTTCGAGTTGATAACCATGGCCTATTTGTGCAAATTGAATAGCTTCTGGCACTGACATAATATAACCTATTTTTGCGAATAAATGTAAATTAAGGTTTTGGCTGAAATCGTAACCTAAATTAAAAAAATGATTATCAACATAAACTGAGTTGTTTTGCATTGTTCTTTGTAAACCAGTCAAATTAGACTGATAATAAATTTCTGTTTGAAACATATTTTTATATTCCAAAAGAATATGATTAGAAAATTCATTTTTAATACCTAATAAGAAGTAAGGTAAGAAAAATTGTCTTTCGCTTAACATATAAATAGGTGAATCTAACATATCTAAATAATAACTGCCAAAACCAAAAAAACTACTAAAATTTTCATCCCAATTTTGATTTAAAGTTATATATGTATTTGTACTTGCAGCTGAATAAAGATCGGCATGAGAATCTATATTTTTATTATATTCATGCATTTTGAAATAACTCAGACCAAAACCACCTTCAAGCGCAGATGGTATTTGTGAAGTTGTATGACTTGTTATTTGTACTATGTCAGAAAAACTTGAGCTTAATTTCTCAACTTTTGCTTTTAATACATAGAAATAATCTTTTTCGGCTTCAATATTTTTATCTATGTATGAGTTTGTATCTGAAATACTTGTTAAATATTGAATGGAGTCTATTGTTTGGCTCCCTCGATAAATTTCATAAAGTACAGGTAAATTGCTTTCTACTTTTTCCCATTCAATAGTGTTTTCTTTTTTATTGAGTCTTCCATTTATTTTTTCAGGTCTTTCAGGAGTTGTTATAATTGAAATAATGTCAGATTCAACTGCAATTCCATTTTCATTTATAGCAACTAATTTATAAAAGATCTTGTGTCCAGGTTTACAATTTTTATCTAAATAAGAATCTTTAGTTATTTCACTAGTAATTGGCAGAAAATTTTTATCAGGCAAATACGACTTTAATATTTTAAATTTTGTCGCTATATTACTATTTGGTATTGTCCAACTTATTTGTACATTTATTTTATCGATTAAATTTGCTTTTATATTATCTAATTTTTTTGGATTAATCACTACTACTACTGTATTTGATTCGGTTGTTTTATTTAATTTATCTGTACCTATTATTTTATATATATATTTATGTCCATCTAAAATATCTGTGTCGTCATAGTGATTAATTATAGTATTTTCTTTTATTAATGAAAAATTGTTTAATGTGATCTCTGACTTATAAATATTATATTTTAATTTGTTAGAACCATAAACTTTATTCCAGAATAATTTTATTTTTTTATTATCTATGTCATATTGAAGAAAAATATTGTCTAAGTTTGTAAATAATTCTATTGTATTAGATTCAATTGTGACACCGTCTATGTTTTTTGCTAAAATTTTATAATAGTAAATCTCATTTTTAACAATTTCTCGATCTCTGGCAAAATTTCCTTTGTAATTAGAGTAAATGAGTTTGAAATTTTTATTGTCATGCTCTGATCGATAAATATCATAAGAAATTTCAGAACGAACTAGTTCTTTATTCCATTCTAAATATATATAATCTTTCTTTAGGAAACCCAGTAATTTGACTTTAGAAGGATAAGAATGAATTTGGGCTTCATTGGAAATATTTGAATTTCCTTCGTTATCGACTACTTTTACTTTATAAAAATAAGTATATCCTGGCTTTATAGTTTTATCTGTAAAAGTGTTACTATTAATATCTTTTTTTAATAAAAAGTATCCTTTTTGGCTGTGAATAGAACGATAAATTTCATAACTTATTTGAGTTTTGCTGTGACTTTGCTCCCATGTTAGATATGCTGAGTTTTCTATTAACTTGGCAACTAAATTTTTTGGTTCTGTAGGTGGTGGTAAAATTTTTACAATATTTGATTCGAATTTGTGACCATATTTGTCAATTCCAATAACCTGATAATAATAAGTTTGGCCAAGAATAATATCGTAATCTATTAATTTATTTCCATAAAAATTACTTTCAAAAGTTAAGAAATCATTTTCTTTATTAATCGATTTTCTAATTTCATATTTAAAGGTTTTATTTTCTTTTCTGAGCCATTTTAAAATAACTTGTTTATTTTTTATTTTTGCAAAAAGTTTCACTTTTAAATTTTTTTCTTGAAGAATATTATTACTAATATTTTTCTCATTTTCTTTTTGTGGTTTTATAGAATTTTCTTTTTCATTAACCAAATTATTTTTACTGTTAATAGAATTTTCATTTGTCTCTATTTTATCTTGTTTTTTTGCTAATTCACTATATTCATTAAATGTTAATTCTTCATGTTTGTTTGAGTCTTCGTTAAAATGAATTATTTTTAAATTGTTTTTTTCTTCCGCTGAGAATTGTTGCAGCATTTCTACTGGTATAGGTAAGTTTATATATTCTCCTGGGAAAATAAGATCACCTTTAGTGGGTTTTTTATTTGGATTTAACTCTAGGGTTTTAAAAAGTGTGCCTTTTTTTCCGTAAATAGGAAATGATTTATATTTTTTTAGCAGCACACTAATCATATCGTTTTTTTTGACTTTATAGACTAAATAAACGTAATTTTTTGGTAGTTTTGTAATATTATCTAGTTCTTTTTGGTATTTGTAATTTACTGCGGTGCTGAATTCAGCTATATTGTTATGTTTTTTTTCATCTCTATTTTTGTATTTGATAATAGGTATTGTTAGAGTTTCTCCAGGATAAATTAAATTCCCTTTTGTATGTATTTTATGCGGATTAAGTTTTAAAATTTCTTTTAAATACCCTTTTTTTCCGTAAATAGGTCTTAAAGAGTATTTTTTCATAATTGCTAAAAGAGTGTCTTTTTTTTTCAACTTTATATTGAAAATATTTACTTTCTTGTGCATATGCATTTTTTTGAATTAGGCAAATTGAAATATTTAATAGTGTAAAAATAAAAATAAAAAAAATTTTATAAAACTTACTTCGTCTCAAATTGTTTACCTATTAGAAATACTAAAAATTTCTATAAACTTTTCGGATTTTGTATAGTTGGAGTAAGCATATTTGCTAATTCTAGAAATTTTATGACTGGGAATTAATTTCTCAGTTAGTCTAATTTATTTGTTTTTAATTAATCAGATTTTCCTTTAATATTAATAAAGAATAATTGTTTGTTTTTGTTATTTATGCTTAGGAAATAGGAGTTGATAAATACAAAAATTGTAAAAATATTTTTTATCTTTTTATCTATTTTATTATTATCATTTGGTTGCAATTATAATCCATTAGGAGGGTCTAATTCGCATGTTGATAATGGTAATAGCCCTTTTTTGTCAATACCATCTTCTTTTGATATAACTGATACTTTAGCGGCTGATAGTCAAGTTTCTTTGCTTTGGACGTCTGCGCAAAAGGCTAACCACTATACTGTTTGGTATGGGACATCTTCAAAAAATTATACAAATTCTTTGTCCTCTTGTTCCGCACAAAGTGTTTGTGTTGTTCCTGGTTTAATTAATGGAACTAAATATTATTTTAAAGTAACAGCTCAAAATGGTTATGGGGGGGGGACTGATTCCAAATCAGAAGTAGCTGCAACTGTGGGACCCTTTCAATCCGTAACTGCTATTTCTGGTGATAAAGTTGTTTATTTAAGTTGGAATAATGTAGATATTGCAAAAACATATACAGTGAGTTACGGAGTTTATCCTGGCCCTTATACAGATACTATCTCCAATTTAACTTCACCTTATGCGGTGATATCTGGTTTAACTAATGGAACAACATATCAATTTCTCGTAACTGCTACAAATGCAATAGGATCAATTTCTAGTAATCAAACGACAGCAACACCGTTAGCTCCGCCTTTTGCGCCTACAGGGGTTACAGCAACTGCCAGTAGTGCAAACCTTGTTAATCTAAATTGGCTAGCAGCTGTAGGTTTGGGAACCATAACCTATAATGTAAGTCGTTCGCTCGTTTCAGGTGGACCTTATGACCTCATAGCTGCAAATTTAAGTTCTGCAACGTTGAATCTTGCCGATGCAGGAGTTTTGCCTGGATCGCAATATTATTATGTGGTCTCAGCTAGTAATTCTGCTGGCAGTTCCCCAAATTCTGTTCAAGCTGCTGTTGTAACACCTACTACCCCACCAACAAATTTATTTGGCGCTTTAGTTCAAACGAATGCAACAACCATTCAATGGTTACAAAGTCCAGGCAATGTTCCTATTACTTATACCTTAAAACGCGCAACGGTTTCTGGTGGTCCTTACAGCAATGTTGCTGGTTGTATTAATATTGGTGTTGTTAATTGCACTGATAATGCGGTTAGTTCTGGAACGCAGTATTTTTATGTTGCTTCTGCTACAAATGCAGCAGGTTCATCTGCTGATAGTGCTGAATTGGCTTTAACGACTTTACCGACAGCGCCGACGGCCTTAACTTTTTCTTCCATTACTTCGGGATCGTTACAGCTTTCTTGGACTGCAAGTCCTGGTGTGGCAGCACAAATTACTTATTCTGTTTTTAAAACAACTTCTACAGGAAGTAACTATCAACCAGTTGCGAACTGTATAGGTATAAGTGGAACAACTTGTTCTGATAGTTCCTTGTCACCAGGAACTAATTATTATTATGTTGTTTTAGCTTCTACAGCGAGTGGTTCTTCTCCTTATTCAACAGAAGCTTCAACGGCAACTTTAACAATTCCTCCAAATGATGTCATAGCAACAGCAACTGCTACTAATTCTGTTACTTTAAATTGGCAAAATAGCCCAGGGAGTGTCGCAATTACTTATCGCGTAAAAAGAGCCACAAGTTCTGGTGGTCCTTATGCAAATATAACTACAGGAACATGTAATAATGGTGCTTTGACAGTAACGACTTGTGTAGATAGTAGCACATCACCAGGTGTACAATATTATTATATTGTTTAAGCCACTACTGCTGGCGGAACTACGGCAAATTCGATAGAAGCAAGTAGTATTACTCCTACCAATGCGCCAACAGCAGTAACGGCTGTTACCTCAGGATCGACAGCAATTAATTTGTCTTGGACAGCGAGTCCAGGTACTGCAGCTCTTATTACTTATCAAGTTTATCGGACTGAAATTTCAGGATTAGGTTATGCAGCAGTTACTTCTGCAAGTTGTGAAATTATTTCTGCAGGAGTAACTAACTGTAGTGATACAGACGTTGAACCAGGAAAAAAATACTATTATGTTATAACAGCAACGACTGCAGGTGGTGTTTCTTCTTATTCAACAGAAACTAATGCAACAACTACCACTTTGCCTCCTTCAGATATAGTCGCAACGACATTGACAGCGACAAGCGTTAACCTATCTTGGGCAGCAAGCCCTGGAACAGTTGCTATTACTTATAATATTTTACGTTCCACAAACAGCTCTGGTGGGTATGCTGCGATCCCTACAGGCGGATGTGCAGGTAATTTAGCTGTTACTTCGTGTATTGATACCAACGCTTCTACTGGAACCACCTATTACTATATTGTTACAGCTACGACTTTAGGTGGCGTGTCTAGCAATTCTGAATATACTTCAGCAACAACCCCAACGACTGCTCCTGCTAGTGTGACAGCAACAAGTTCAGGAACAAGTGTTATTAATTTATCTTGGACTGCAAGTCCTGGAACAGCGCAAATAAGCTATACCGTTTATCGCTCAACTACAAGTGGGTATGGTTATTCTCAAGTTCTAAATGGCACATGTGGGACAATTATTTTATCGCCAACGGTTTCTTGTGCCGATACCGATGTGCAACCAGGAACAAAATATTATTATGTAATAACAGCAACAACTGCTGGGGGTGTTTCAACAAATTCAGTTGAAGCCAATGCCACAACAATAACAACACCTCCTGCAAGTGTAACAGCGATGGCCACTAGTGCTTCTTCCGTTACTCTAACTTGGACAGCTAGTCCTGGGGGCGCAGCTGTTTCTTATAGTATTTTAAGAAGTCCGACAGGCGGGGGAATTAATTTTGCTGCCGTCTCTGCAGGGACGTGTCAGTCTGCATTAGTGAATACATTTACTTGTACAGATACCAGTGTGACCGCAGGAAATTCTTATTATTATGTTGTAATTGCAACGACTGCTGGTGGCAGCTCTTCTTCTTCTACAGAAGCAAATGCTGTGACACCTACAGCTGCTCCCACTGGTTTAGTAGCGACAGCATTGGATACAACTTCTGCGAATTTAACGTGGAATGTGAGTCCAGGAAGTGCTTCCATTTTGTATAAGGTTTATCGTGCGAATGTTGCTGGTGGCCCTTATGAAGTCGTTTCTGCTTGTAGCAATATAGCAGTTAATAACTGCGCAGAGTCAAGTTTATTAGCGGGAACGACATATTATTATGTTGTTACTTCTGTTACAGCAGGAGGTGAGTCTGCTTATTCTGCACAAACGCAAGTCACGACCTATACAAATCCTCCAACTTTAAATGCTGGTACCGCTTTAAGTAGCACATCTGTTTCCTTAAATTGGACAACAAGTCCTGGCACAGCATCGATTACTTATAATATTTTAAGAAGTACAGTTTCTGGTGGCCCTTATGCAGCAATTCCAACAGGTGGTTGTAGTGCAAGTTTAAGCTTAACTGCTTGCACTGATACCAATGCTGTTGCGGGTACAACATATTATTATGTTGTGACAGCTTCAACTTCTGCGGGCGTTTCTATTAATTCAAATGAAATAAATGTTTCAACAATTGCTAGTGCACCAACAGGATTGGCTGCTGTTGCAAATGGCGGAGGCATTGTTAATTTATCATGGACTGCAAGTAGTGGAACGGCAGGTGCTATTAGTTACGTTATAAAAAGATCGACTTCAGCTGGTGGACCGTATAGCACAATTCAAACAGGTATTTCAGTCACAACTTACAGTGATTATTCAGTCACAAATGGTACAACATATTATTATGTCGTGCAGGCTGCTACAAGTGGTGGAAATTCAGCCAATTCAAATCAAATATCAGTCACTCCAATAAGTAGTTTTGCTATTTCTGGTAACGTAACAGCACCAAATCAAGTGACCTTAACTTGGAATGCAGCAGCAGGAGCTTCCTCTTATACGGTCAAACAATCGACAACATTAGCTGGTTCAAGTACTGGCACAACAGTGGCAAGTTGTACTGCGATAGCTTCAACTGTTTGTGTTATTAATTCGGGGTTAACCAACGGAACAACATATTATTATACTGTTTTTGCCAATAATGTTGGGGTAGGGTCTTCTGCTTCAAATAATACCAGTGAGGTGGCGAGTACACCATTTAACACGCCATTTACAACTGTGGTTGCTGGAACAAATCAAGTTGTGATCAATTGGAGTTCTATTCCAAATGCAACGAATTATAATATTTATGTCGCAACTGTTTCAGGAAATGCAATTTCTGGCGGAGTTTTAGCTACAGGTTGTTCTTCTATTTCAGCAAATACTTGTACGGCCACAGGACTCACAAATGGAACAAAGTATTATTTCGGGTTAGTAGCATCGCTTTCGACTGGCGGTAGTTTTAATAGTGGAGAAGTGTTTGCAACACCAATAGGATCTTTTGATATTACTGCTGCAACGGGTCTTTCTGCGACGAGTGCGCAGATTTCTTGGGGTAGTGCCGTTGGAGCGACTGCTTATAATATCATATATGGTACAACTTCGGGCAGTTATTCATTATCCAGCGGTCCTTTTAGCACATCACCTGCAACCATAACCAATTTGAGTCCTGGCACACAGTATTATTTTAGAGTTGTGGCTACAAATGGGCAAGGTAACGTGAATTCTAATTCAGAATATGCAACAACTTTAGTGACAACCCCGCCAACAAATTTAACAGCAACAGCTTCAAGTAATACAGTAATAAATCTAACTTGGAATGTGAGTCCTGGTACTGCAGCAATCACATATGATGTCCAAAGTTCAAATTCTACTGGAGGGCCATATACAAGTGTGAGTTGTTATGTTTCCATTTCAGGCTCAACTGCTACTTGTGTAGACTCAAATGTAACGGCAGGGAATAAATAGTATTATGTTGTTAAAGCAACGACTGCTGGGGGAAATAGTGCAAATTCATCTGAAGCATCTGCGGTGACTCCAACTACAATTCCATCAGGTTTAGTCGGTACGGCATCGACAAGTACATCTGTTTATTTATTTTGGACTGCAAGTTCGGGTACTGATCCTATTTATTATAGTTTAAAAAGAGCAAATAATAGTGGTGGCCCTTATTCTGTTGTCGTTGGTTGTACGAATATTACTTCTGCAAGCTGTACTGATAGTTCAGTTACTTCAGGTAGTAATTATTATTATGTGGTTTCAGCCTCAAATGCAGCTGGAACTACTGCAAATTCAACTGAATTAGCATTAACGTCTCAAGCATCTCCTCCTACAAATTTGCTAGCAACTGCAGCGAGTTCTAGTGCTGTTAATTTATCTTGGACTGGAAGCAGTGGTGGTGCTGCGGTCAGTTATCTTGTTTCAAGAGCGTTGCAAACAGGAGGACCTTATACAGCAATTGCTAGTGGCGGTTGTGCAGGAGCTATTACGTACCCAAGTACAAGTTGTCAAGATACGACAGCTTCTCCTGCAACAAAATATTATTATGTTGTACAATCTGTTACTTTAGGTGGTACTTCAAATAATTCTAATGAAGTTTCCGTTACTTCTTTTGCAAGTATTCCATCTGCTTTAGCTGCAACAGCTACAAGTACAACATCAATTGCATTATCCTGGACTGGAAGTGCAGGTTTAAGTCCTATTACTTATTTAGCAAAACATTCATTGAATGGTTCAACCTATGCAGCTATTTTAGCAGGAAGTTGTCAAGCAGCGGTAAGTGCTACAAATTGTGTTGATCAAGATGTACAACCTGGAACAACTTATTATTATGTTGTCACAGCGAGCACAGCAGCTGGTGCTAGTAGTAATTCTTCATCTGTATCAACCACAACCCCAACGTTACCGCCAACAAATATTGTTGGTACTGTTGCAAATACAACAACAATTAATTTTACATGGACAGCAAGTCCAGGCACTGCAAGTATAAGTTATAATTTATTTCGCTCTACAATAAGTGGCAGTGGTTATACAGCAGTCAGTAGTTGTACAGGAGTTACTAGTACAAGTTGTTCTGATACTACAGCTTCAGTGGGTACTCAGTATTTTTATGTTTTTACAGCAAGTACAGCAGGGGGAGTGTCTGGATATTCCGCTGAAGTTTCTGCAACGACAACTTCAAATCCGCCAACTAATCTTGTTGCAACAGCTACAAATACGACTTCCGTTACTTTATCGTGGACGGCGAGTGCGGGTAGCTCGGCAAATATCACTTATACAGTTAAGCGTTCTTTAACTAGTGGAAGTGGATATTCATCTGTTATTTCAGGAACATGTTCTTCTTTAGTTGCAGGAACAACTTGCACAGATCAAAATTTATCTCCTGGAACGCTTTATTATTATATCGTTGTTGCTAATACGACTGGTGGTTCTTCAGCTAATTCGAGCGAAGCTTCTGTTACTTTACCAACAACGGTTCCTACTAACTTAAATGGTACGGCTATTTCAGCATCTACAGTAAATTTAACTTGGACAGCAAGCCCAAGCAGTGGTGGTGCAGCAGTCACTTATACGCTGAAAAGATCTTCTGTCTCTGGTTCTGGGTATAGCGTTGTAAGTTCAGGAACCTGTGCAAATTCGGTTTTGAGTGCCACCAGTTGTAGCGACACAGCAGTCACTTCTGGAAATATTTACTACTATGTTGTGAGTGCCACGAATGCTGCTGGGACAACATCAAATTCTTCACAAGTCGCTGTGACTGTTCCTGCTAGTGCGCCAGCGAGTGTTACAGCTACAAGTGCAGCATCAAATTCAATTAATCTCACATGGAATTTAAGTTCTGGAAATTCTGCAATCAGTTATATAGTCGGACGGGCAACAACATCTGGTGGTCCTTACACAAATATTGCGAGTGGCGGATGTGCGGGAAATTTAAGTACTTCAACTAGCGCCTGTGTTGATACAGGGCTTTCAGCTGGTGTGACTTATTTTTATACAATAACTGCTGTAAATGCAGGAGGATCTTCAGCATTATCTAATGAAGCAACCGCAACAACAATAACAACAGCTCCAGCGTCATTAACAGCTACAGCTACTAGCAGTTCAACAGTTAGTTTAAGTTGGTCTGCAAGTGTAGGAACAGCAAGCATAACTTATATCGTAAATAGATCATTAACCAGTGGAGCTAATTATTCACCTATTGCATCAGGTGGGTGTTCTAATGTAACAACTTTAAATTGTGTAGATAATACGGTATTACCAGGTTATAAATATTATTATACAGTTACTGCAGTTAATTCAGGTGGTTCATCAATAGCTTCAAATGAAGTTACGGTGAATATGCCGACTTCAGCCCCAACAGGTTTGGCATTTACTTCAATATCCTCAAGCAATATTATTATGACTTGGGCACCCAGCCCTGGCATTTTAGCAAATACTTATACAGTCATGCGCGCTTCAACAACTGGTGGACCATATACAAATGTTGTTGGTTGTGTTGCAATCAGTGCACTAAATTGTACGGACAGTTCTGTTACGGCAGGAACGGCATATTTTTATGTTGTGAAAGCAACCAATGCTAATGGTTCAACAGGAAATTCTTTAGAAATTACAACAGTCACACCAACCTCTGCGCCTACGGCATTAACAGCAGTAGGGGGAGGGGCATTTGTTAATTTTTCCTGGACAGCAAGTTCTGGAACTGCCGCACTCATAACTTATTCTGTAAATCGTTCAACAACATCTGGTTCTTCTTATTCTACTGTGCAGTCGGGAGTAAGTGCGACATCGGCTAGTGATAATTCTGTTTTTCCTGGAACAACATATTATTATGTTGTGACAGCTAACACCACAGGAGGAACATCTCCTAATTCAAACCAAGTAACTGTGACACCAATTGGTTCATTTACTATATCTTCTGTTTCATCTTCGACAGGACAAGTTACTTTAAATTGGAGTGCTGCATCTGGAGCAAGTACATATACTGTTAAATCTTCAACAACTTTTGGTGGTTCAGCTAGTGGTAGCAATGTGACGGGTTGCGTAGCAATTGTAACATTATCTTGTACTGCAACTGGTTTAACCAATGGCACAACTTATTATCTTACAGTAATTGCAAATAACACAGTAGTTAATGCATCTGCGAGCAATTCTACGGCAGAAGTGAGTAGTGTACCGCTAGGTAATACTTTATCAGTAACCGCAGTTGCAACTACACAAGTTTCGCTAAGTTGGGCTAGTGTGGTTAATGCAACCAATTATAATATTTATTATTCTACTGTTTCAGGCAATGCTGTTAGTGGTGGGCAAGTGGCAACAGGTTGTGCAAATTTAATTGTCACAAATTGTACCGTCACAGGTCTTACAAATGGTACCACTTATTATTTTGCGTTAGTGGCTAATTTATCTGTTGGGGGAACTTTCCAAAGTGGTGAGATTTCGGCAGTACCTATAGGGATATTTGATTTCACTTCTTTAACAGCCACAAGTTCTTCTACAGCTAATATAGTGTGGTCAACGGCAGCAGGGGCTGTAAATTATTTATTACAATATGGAGCGACCTCTGGTACTTATACTGGCAGTCAAGGTCCTGTTGCAACAACTTCAATTGCTTTAAGTAGTTTAGCACCAGGTAATGTTTATTACATGCGGCTTAAAGCACAAAATCCTTCTGGTTCTATATTATCGACAAGTGAAAAACAATTTACCTTACCAACGAATTCACCGAGTGGTTTGTCTTTAGCTTCGCTGACAACGAGTAGTGTGAATTTATATTGGGTTGTCAGTCCAGGTAATTCTGCTATTACTTATAATATTTTGCGATCTAATACGAGTGGCTCTGGCTATGTTTCTTTAAGTGGTGCCAGTGGTTCTTGTGGAAGTGTTGTATATACAAATATTTGTACCGATGGCAGTGTTGCCTCAGGTTCGACTTATTATTATGTCGTAACAGCCACTAATAGTGCAGGAACAACAGCTAATTCAAATGAATTGATTGCGACGACTCCTCCAGTTGCTCCTGCTTCGTTAACGGGAACTGCATTAAGTTCAACACAAATTCAGTTAAATTGGTCAGCAGTTACAGGTAATGCGGCGGGAACAACTTATACTTTAAGTCGTTCTTCAACGACTGGAGGTGCTTATGCACAAGTGACTGGCTGTAAAAACATAAGTACCTTAACATGTACAGACAGTACGGTTTCAGCTGGAACAACTTATTATTATATAATAACTGCTACGAATGCGGGCGGCACTTCAAATAATTCAACAGAATTAGCGATTACAACTTTTACAACACCTCCAACAACATTTAGTGCTGTTGCCAGCAGTACGACACAAGTTAATTTATCTTGGTCGACAAGTCCTGGAAGTGCAACTATTACTTATTCTTTATTGCGTGCGACAGTATCAGGAGGTCCTTATACGGCAATTAGTAGTGGTGGTTGTGCAGGAAATTTATCTGTTCTCACCTGCCAGGACACTTCTGTAACTGGAGGAATAAAATATTATTATATTGTGCGTGGAAATACTACTGCTGGAGCTTCAGCAAATTCATTGGAAGTTAATGTAACAACGCCAACGTCATCTCCATCTAACCTAACAGTGGTAGCAACAAGTTCTACATTAGTAAATGTTTCTTGGACTGCAAGCCCTGGTGCAAATATCGTTTATAATGTTAAAAGAGCGACTGTTTCTGGTGGTCCTTATGCGACACCGACTTCAGGAACATGTAGTAATGTTGTAAATTCACCATTAGTTTCTTGTAATGATGCCAGTGCGCAGCCAGGTGTAACGTATTATTATGTTATAACTGCGACTACGGGAGGCAGTGCTTCTGGAAATTCATCAGAAGCAAGTCTGACAATGCCAACTTCAGCACCAACTACTTTATCAGCGTCAAGTGCAGGAACCACTTCTATTACTTTAAATTGGTCAGCAAGCCCAGGTAATCCAACTATAACTTATACTGTGTATCGTTCCTTAAATGGCAGTACTTTTACAGCAGTTCCAAGTGGAAGTGGATGTAATGGCAGTTTATCTGTTTTAACGTGTACAGATACGGGGCTTGCTGTAGGGACAAAATATTATTATGTCGTTACTGCTACGAATTTAGCAGGCACTACTGGAAACTCAGTTCAAGATAATGCGACGACTTTAACAACAGTACCAACAAATTTAACTGCAACAGCAAGTTCATCTTCTTCTGTTAACTTAACTTGGACTGTAAGTTCAGGAACAGCAGCCATCACTTATAATGTTTTTCGTTCTTTGAGTAGTGGTTCTGGTTTTGCGCAAATAGTTTGTAACGTTGTCGTTGCGGGTGCAAATGCAAGCTGTGTTGATTCCACAGCAACCGCTGGCAATATTTATTATTACAATATTAGTGCAACAAATGCAGGAGGAACAACTGCTGTTACGAGTAATGCTACAGTTACCTTACCGACCAATGCGCCAACAACAGTAGCAGCAACTGCGACAAATACGACAACCGTGAATATCAGTTGGAGTGCAAGTCCAGGTAATTCTAGTATTACCTATGTGGTGATGAAATCGACGACAAATTTAACAGGAAGTTTTGTTACTTTTGCCTCAGGAACCTGTACGCCAGCTGGGATTAGTACCATAACATGTACAGATACAGGTGCTACTGCTGGAAACAAATATTATTATGCTGTGCAAGCAGTCAATGCGGGAGGAACAACCAGTTTATCAGCAGCGGCAAGTACTGTAACTCAGACGACTCCACCCACTGGTTTGACAGCTACCGTTTCAGGAGTCGGGTCTATTGCTTTAACTTGGACAGCGAGTCCCGGAAATGCTCCAATCAATTATACGGTTACTCGTTCAGTAACTTCTGGTAGTGGCTATGCAGCATTGACTTCTGGGACGTGTGCTAATTCTAATATTACAACAACATCTTGTTCTGATCTCAGTAATCCTGTCTTAGGAACAACTTATTATTATGTAGTCACTGCTACAAATGCATTTAATACGACAGGAAATTCAAATACTGCTTCTGTTTCATACAGTGCACCTGTTAATACTGCAGCTCCAGTATTAACAGGGAGTGGAATAAGTGGCACATCAAATATAGTATCTTCTACTGGAAATGTTTTAACTACGACTCTTGGTTCATGGAGTGATACTTCAAATTGTAGTTATAGTTGGTATGCAAATAATTCAATAATTAGTGCAGCAACAGCGTCTACTTATACATCACAGAGCAATGATTTGTGTAAAGTTTTAACTTCATGTGTGACTTGTACTAATATTTTAGGAAGTAACAAAGTTTGTATCAATGGTAATTCAAGCACAAATGGCATAAGTACAAGTGCTATTTTAAGCGATTATGCCACTAGAGTGAGTAGCATAACTGGTTATTCATTAACTGTAGCTGGGCAAGGGCAGATAAAAAGTTTTCTAGATAATTTAATTTCAAATAATATCGCGATTCCTGATGTTTTATATGCAATGCAGAAACAACAAAATGCGGGCTATGGTAGTGTCAGTAATAGAACTTTATTCGATTTATTTTGTGATACACATAATGCCACAATTTCAACAGCCGCATTTGCTTGGGATCAAAATGGCGTACTAGGCAGTTCTGCACTTGCTCCAGCACCAAATTATGGCATTGCCTCGTCAAATTCTGCAATATTTAATGCGACACAACCATCTACCATTGTAGCATATGCGCAAATTCCTAGTTCAACAAATTTTAATGGTATATTTGGTTACTCAAGTAACACTTCTGCAAATGCAACAAATGGTTTTGGTTTTAATAACGGAACAGGTAATAATTTTAGAGATGATTTAGCAGGACAAGTTATTTCTAATAATAATGTTGGTTATAATTTTGTGGGCAGAGCTTTAAGTGGTTCTAACAATGTTGTAGATACCAATGGAACACAAACTCTACCCAGCACAAATGCCACAGCTTTAGGTGGTGGAAATTTTATTTTAGGTAATTTTCCCCGCAGTGGCAGCCAAGTCAACTATACGTTAAATGGATATTTAGCTTTTGCCGCTGCTTGGACAAATAAAGCTTTAAGTTTTAGTAATTTGGAAACAGTTAAAAGTGCATATACAGTTAATTTTCCAGTCCCTGCAACTGTTACGTATATAGGTGATAACAACGGTTCCGTTTACACGTGCACTTTATCTGGTGGAGCAGTACCTAATGCGGGTAGCTGTGTTGCTTCAACTGGATTTGGAAGTTTATACAGTGTCTCAGCCTCAAGCACATATCTTTACGTCATTAATGGTTCTGGTACTATATTCTCTTGCCCCATAACAAATAATACCATTCCTAGCACTAGCTCTGGTTGTATGAGCAGTTCTGGATTTAATGATTCATTTACAGCGACATATCCAACACTTTATTATTCAAATAATTATGTCTATGCCGTTATGTATGGGGCAGGAACAATTTATTCATGCCCTGTACAAGCAAATGGTTCTATTCCTAATTCCAGTGGTTGTTCTGTTGCAACAGGTTTTTCAAAAGCATATGCAGGATTTGTAAAAAATGGGTACTTTTATTTAGCAAATTATTCTTCTGTTAATAAAGTAACGTCTTGCCCTTTAACAGGTGGCACTATTGTTCCAAATTTTTCAAATTGCTCACAATCTAGTACTTTCACGGGTGCTTGGGGAATGGGTTATAATGGTAATTATGCTTATGTTGGAGGGTATTCCAACGGGAATGTTTATGTCTGTCCCTTTACCAGTGGTGTGTTTCCTTCCAGTTCTAGTTGCACAAATACAGCGAATGGATTTGGCACGATTTGGGCTATTACCAGTACTCCTAATAGTAGTGACGTTTATATTATTAATTCTAGCGGAACAGTTTTTTCTTGTCCTATTGCTGCAAATGGTTCTATTCCTTCTGCGGGTAGTTGCGCAAGTAATGGTGGTTTTGGAAAAGGATATGGAATAAGTATTTATTAATTTGTGGTATCATACTTCCTAGAAATATTTTTTAGGAGGTTATAAATGAAAAATAAAAATAAAGTATTTGCTTTAATTATTTTTGTTTTAGGATTAATAAGCGGTATCTTTCTCATTTTAATAGTTCAGAAATTTCAAGGAAAGTATGATTTTTCCCAAAGTGTTTTAAATAAAAAAATAATAAAAATAGATGACAAAATATGGACAAGTGCAGATTTACCAAACGATTTACTATTGGAATATACTAATATTGAAAATAATATTTATAATGCGCAAAAACGTTTTGCAGATCATTTAGCATTAAGAGTTTTATTAGCAAAAGAAGAAAATAAAGCATTTAATAGTGAATATATTCCTGGTTTGTTTGAATTGCTACCGTTTCCGCAAAAAAGCGAACATGAAGCACGTGAGTATTTTGATAAAATGGTAAAAGAGCATGGAGTAAATGTTTTTTCAGGACAATCTTTTGATAAAATCAAGGCACAAATTCAGTATCAATTAAACTATGAACAACTAAACAGTCTTGCCGAGAAAAAAATTGAACAATATTTTTCAGCTAATAAATATGAGATATATGTATCAGCTCCTTTGGGAAATCCAGTATTATTTAATGTAAATAAATATCCAAAAAGGGGAAATACAAACACAAATTTTTCATTAATAAGTGTGCTCGATTTTAATGATCAAAAAAGTATAGAATTAGAATATAAAGTTGAAAAAATATATCACAAATATGGGAAGAAAATAAATTTTATAAATATTCCTTATGCGGCAAACTTTGAATCAACAAGTGGATATTTTGCAAAAGGAGCGTATTGTGCGCAGGAACAAGGTAATGAAAAATTTTGGGAATTTTACCAAAAATCTTTAGCGAAAAATAAAAAAAATAAAAATGAAATGAATATTAATGATAAAGAAATAATGAAGAAAAATGTTGTTGAAGTAGCAGAGTCTGTAAAACTTAATATTGATAACTTTAAAAATTGTTTAGGTTCTAAAAAAATTGCAGATACCCTAATTTCGGTGCAAAATCAACTCTACTCTACAAATGGATTCAAAGGAGCTCCAGCTTTATACTTAAATAGAAGAGAATTAAATATTCCGTTGAATGATCTTGAGAAAAATTTACAAAATGAACTTTATTAATTTATTCTAAATCGACTGTCAGACGCAAAACAAATCCAACTTCTGTATAATCAAATTCTACAGGTTGAACTTTTGTGGTATAATGACTGTAATATGCTCTTGCCCGCAATTCCCAACCATTATTGGGGTATGCTGCGATTAAAGCGCCTTCATACCCTTTTCCATAATCTGAGTTATAAATTTCATTATTAAATTTTGTATTAAGTAATATTCCTAATTCAGTATTAAAAATAAGTGTTTCTAATTCTAGAAATTTCATTCCTCCTAATAATTTAAATTTAGTATTTGACATTTTTTCAATTTTTAACACATTATCGCTAATAGCTCTTACCACAAGTACATCTCCATATGACACGAGAAAATCAGTATAAAATATATTATTTAATTTATAATTTAAACCTATAAAGTAATTTGTTAAACGAATAATATTGTCACCTATAACTACTTTAGAGTCAGATTGCATTATTTCAGAAATAGAATAATTTATTCCTAAATAACTTTTAAAATTATTGTTCCAATTTTGTTCTAAACCCACTTCTGCGGTTGCAATTGCTCGAGATAATAATATAGCTGATGTTTCTGAAATTGTATCATTTTCAATAAGTCTTAAATATTTAACACCACCTTCTAAGTAAATGGATTGAAATGAGTTTTTAATAAAAAAATCTTTATTATTTTCATTTTCTTTCTCTATAAGACAAATATATTCTCCTTTAGGCAGAATGATATTTTGTCTTGTTATATTTGGATTTAGTTGTATAGTTTTTACTAAATATCCATTTTTACCATAAATAGGATAGTAATTGTGATTGCGTAAAATTGTAATTAAACTTTCGTCTTCTTGAATAAGATATTTAATACATTTTATTTGTGACGTATTTGTATTGTCTGTGCTATTTATTATTTTGCTATTCTTTAATTCTTCTTTGTTTACAATTATTTGAGTATCTTTGTTATTTTCATTGTTTTCTGTAGCCAAAGAATTTAATGAAAAAAAACAAAGTACAACTAATTGCATATGTAAATAAATGCAAAGTAAATATTTAATTCTGCTTTTATCCTTAATGTTTTTCATAATAATTTCTTTTAAAATCCAAGCTTCTTATCGGAATCTTTCACAAATTTCTGTTTTTTATGTTTTTTATAACGCATTTTTTTGATACAGTGGAACTTCTTTTCCTAGGAGAAGAATATCTTATCATTTTCATATCAAAGGTATTTTGGGTGACATGAAAAATAAAATAAATGAGTCAATCATTTTGCGAGCTTTAGAATGGTCCTATGAAAAAGCAATTTCTCAATCATTTCCAGGGATTGAAACAGCATATGAGTTAGCCGCACAATTTGAAAAAGAGGAAGGCCCTCTTTTAGCTAAAGTAGATAGTCTTATTCGTCATCAAGAAGCTAAGGCAGCAGCCTTTGGTTTTGCCACTGGCGTGGGAGGAATAGTCACTTTACCAATAGCTGTTCCTGTAAATTTGGCTAGTGTTTTATTTATTCAAGTTCGTATGATTGCGGCAATCGCTATTATGAATGGTTATGATGTAAAAGATGAACGGGTTAAAACTATGATGTTTGCTTGTCTTTGTGGTTCTGCAGGCAGCGATATTTTAAAAAATGTGGGAATAGAAATGGGAACAAAAATTTTAAGTTCTATCTTAACAAAAGTCTCGAAAGATACTATCAATAAAGTAAATGCAGCCGTTAGTTTAAAAATATTAAGTCGATTTACAGGAATAGGAACTGTGCAAGTTGGAAAAATAGTTCCCATATTCGGTGCTCTGATAAGTGGTGCTTTTGATGGTTTGACCACCCATGCTATAGGTTCATTTACTAAAAAAGTATTTATGAAAGAAAAAATTCAGTAAGTTTATTTAGCAACACAAAGGGAAATACCTTCTTCTAACACTTCTTTTGGAAGATGTCTGCCAATAAAAACAATGCGTGTCTTTTTTTCTTCATGAGTTGTCCATTCTCTATCTTCATTACTTCCCATAGTAGTATGAACACCTTGAAAAACGATACGTTTAGGTTCATCTTTAACATATAAAATACCCTTATAACGTAAAACCTGATTACCTAATTCATTGAGAACAAGTTGCATAAATCGGTTCAATTTTTCTATGTCTAAAGGTCTGCTTTCTTCTAGGTAAATACTTTGAATGGAATCATCATGTGAATGTTCATGATATTCTTTGGTAATATCGGGATTAAGTTCGCTTCTTGCTTGTAAATCAAAAGCATTAATAGCAAGAACTTCTCCTATTTGAACATTGGAATTGATAGTTTTAAATATTTTTGCAATGGGATTAATAAATTTTATTTTCTTCTCAACTTCAGCACTTCTTTCTGAAGAAATAGTATCTATTTTATTTAATAAGATAACATCAGCGAATCCAATTTGATCTTGAGTTTCTTTTATTTCGGTTAAATTTTGATCAATATGTTTTGCATCGACTACTGTGACAACAGCATCAAGAAAAAAATATTTACGTAAATTTTCGTCCATAAAAAACGTTTGTGCAACTGGACTGGGATCGGCCATACCAGTGGTTTCAATGACGACATGGTCAAAGTCTATTTTCTTTTTAATTAAGTCGAGACAAATATTTGTTAAATCGCCACGAACTGTACAACATACACAGCCGTTGTTCATAATTTTTAATTCTTCACCAATACTTTGAACAACGAGTTCTGAATCTAAATTAACATCTCCAATTTCATTTAAAATAACAGCAATTTTTTTTCCATGATTTTCTTGCAACATTCTA